>JAPOOQ010000296.1 GCA_026713345.1 Gemmatimonadota bacterium
CCCCCGAAGAGAGGGGCGTCCCGTTTACCTTCATTCCTTCTCCTCGCGCCATTCTGCATCTCTCTGCCTCGCCCTACTCTAATCTCTTGCTCCTCTCGTGTCTCGCGCGTGTTGGCAGAGAGGGAGACGCCGCGAGTGACCCGAGCTTGGTTCGGGAGGTGCAGGAGCGGTTGGTTGAGGCCAGCGAAGCCCGTAGTCTTGCCGAATCGATCAGGGTATTCCAGTTGCTATATGACCGCGGGAACGAAGCAGCGGCAGAAGCGCATCGCAAGGGCACCGACCGCATTGCGCGGCTCTCAAAGCGGCTGCACGCCGGAATCCAGGCCGACAAACAAACCCACCAGCGGCTCGTGGCAGCTCTTGCCGAGTTTCAGAGGGATTCGAGTGGTGGGGAGGAAAACAGCCTGGAGGCCGACAGCCAAGAGGCGTTCGAGGCCGTCCAGCCAGCCTCCAGCGAAACCAGGAATGAGGACGCGGAGTTGATCAACTCGCTCGCTCGCAGCATGCTGCGCAAGCTCGCGCTTCGGGGGCGGGGCCTCGCCGGAGTCCGCTTGACCAAGCGCGAAGAGACGATGCTTGATCACTGTCGCGCCTGGATTGATCACAAGTCCCTTGAAGCCATCGCTCCGACGCTGCTGACCAGCTTGGTCCGCTCGGCCTGTGCCGGGCCCGACGGTAACGTCGTTGCCCAAGCTGGGCCCTTCTATCTTTGGCTTCGGCGTACCCAGTTCGCTGACCGTTTCGGCGCCTTTCTGCAACCCAGGCTGCGGAGCCGCTTGGGCAAATCAGCCTGGATGGGGAAGAGAATCAGTCCCGATGAACTGGACCTGGTACTATTCCTCCAGCTGTGGCTTCTACGACTTCTGCAAGCGGGTCCATCGCTCCGAGGATCAGCAAAGTCGAATCTCTCCACGGTCTTTGAGTCCTCTCTGCGTGAGGTCATCGCCGTGGATGAGGCGAGCGACTTCTCTCCCATCCAACTCGCTTGCATGGCGATGGCCGCGAATCCCGATTACGATTGCGTCACGCTCTCCGGAGACCTCATGCAGCGGATGACAGATTACGGGCTGCGAGGATGGGAGGAGTATGAGTCTGTAGCCAAAGCGATTGGACTGGCTCCTGTCCATAGAGCTGGTCTCCAGATGAACTATCGGCAATCCCGTCGTCTTCTTTCTGTCACCAATCGGCTCTACGAGGCAGGCACGGAGAGCCCTGCCGCCACCCGTTCGCCCTACGCTCCCTCCGAATATGATCCTTCACCGCTGCTCCATGTTGGTGCCGACCTTCGGGACTGCGCCGCCTGGATGGCCCAACGCGTGATCGAGATTCGACGGAGTTACGACGAGCACGGCGTCATACCGACCATTGCCGTCCTCGTCCCGGATGAGCCATCGGTGAACACTCTCGCTGACGCTCTGGAGGACGCACTGTCCCTGAGCGGAAATGTCGAGATTGATCGATGCCACGACGGCAGAGTCCTCGGCGAGGGCGCATCCGTCCGCATCTTCAACGTGGAGCACATCAAGGGTATCGAGTTCGAGGCTGCGTTCTTTCACGACATGGGCCGGATCGCAGCGCGTTTTCCGCAAGTGGCTGAGAAACTGCTCTATGTCGGACTATCTCGGGCTTCCCTCTACCTCGGGATTACCGCGATCGGCAGCGTGCCCCAGATGCTTGATCCTCTCGTGGACGACTTGAACGACGGGGACTGGTCCGTGTAGTCCTCGGGCAGCAACAGACGAGGGTCCGGTCCATTCGCCGCCGCAGAAGGAAAGACGCGAACAGCCCACGAAGAACATGGCGTCGCATACGTCGCCTGTCCTCCGGTCCACGACCTCGAGCTTCGCGCCCGTGTGGTCGACGACGCTTTCCGGCGCTCGCTCACTCCAGGGTCATCGGCATGCTCTGGAATCACCGATCGGCATACGCCGGAATCGGTAGCCGGTTGTCCGGCGAACCAATGCCGGCTATCGTAGAATACTAAGGTGCTGCGTTGTCCATATCGGGACACCTGGTCGATCGCATTGGCTGAACATACCCATTCCCCCACCCACCTACAGTCGAAGGAACAGAACCTTGGAAGCACGCAATCGCTCGTTGTCAAACTGGTTTACCCGGATACGGCACCGCCAAATCGTATTGCCTCGCTTTCAGCGCTTCGAGGCGTGGACCGACCGCCATGTTCGAGGACTCCTAGACACGGTCCTCCGCAAGCTCCCGGCCGGAGCACTATTGACACTCGAAGTGGGTGATGAAGAGCCGTTCGTCTCACGCCCCATGTCCGGTGCACCAAGCAAAGGCGACCGGGTCGGCGAGCACCTTTTGGACGGTCAACAGCGCCTCACGGCCCTGTGGCGGAGCATGACCGCCGACTACCCAGACCGTACCTATTTGGTTGAAGTCGAATCCTTGGACGATGAAGAGGACGAGCTCTCCAGGCCTCCGCGCGCAGTGTCGTACGGGCGATGGGAGAGGGACGGCAAACGCTATCCCTTGTGGCTGGACCTTCCGACCGAGGTATGGCGGCGTAGACTGATACCCGTGGAATTGCTCAGGCCTGACGCGGAAGCCGAAGCAGCTTTCAAGGAATGGGTGAAAGGTGCTTGTCCTCCAGAGGAGACTTTCGAGCTCTTCGAGATTGGTACCAACCTTAGAACCACCTTTGCGCTCTTCAACCTGCCGTTTCTATCGCTACCGAGCGATACACCCAGGGAAGTTGCGCTCGACGTGTTCGTGAAGATGAACACATCCGCGCAACCTCTGAGCACCTATGACATCGTGGTCGCCCAGATCGAGGCCCACACTGAATTCTCACTACATGAGCTCGTCGAAGAACTGCGAGCCGAGGCCCCGCGGCTGGAACGATTCGTTGAGCCGTCGAAGGTGATTCTGACTTCTGGTGCATACATTCAAGACAAGGCTCCTCGGAATGCGACTCTACTAAGCACTTCATTCTGTGAGGGTCTGATAGATCACTGGGATCTGTTGGCCAATGGCGCCCGGCGGGCCACCGAATTCTTGTCAGACGAACATGTGTTTGACAAGACGCGCCTCCCAACGGATCCTGTGGTGCCTTTACTTGCCGCCCTGTGGGCCCGTGCACCAGATGGCCTCGATGCGGAGGGCGAAGCGAGGACGGTACTTCGCCGATTCCTGTGGAGAGCATTCCTAACCGACCGCTACGAAAAGGCGGTCAACACCAGGGCCTTGGTAGACTACCGAGCTCTAAGGGCCATGATCGCCGATCAGGACAAGGCGATGCCCCCGATCTTTCACGACGATAGCCACGCGGTCGTGGGTGTTGAAGACATTGTGCTTGCGGGATGGCCCAAGAAGAAGGATCGGCTCGGTCGTGCCGTGATGCTGATATCTCTTCGGGCAGGCGGCCTCGATTTTGCTGACGGTAGTCCAGCCAAGCCAGATAGCCTTCAATCCCGGGAATATCATCATCTCTTCCCTGCGGCCCTGCTCAGTGGGGATGTCGACGATGCGAAGATTCATCGTGCTTTGAACTGCGCCCTAGTTACGTGGAAGACAAACCGCAATATTGCTGCCACGTCGCCGATGGACTATCTGCGTAAGCGCATAGATGCATCATCTCTTGGAGAGGGAGAGATTCGGCGCCGCCTCCAAAGTCATGTAATCGATTACGACCTGCTGGCGAACGGAAACTACGATTCGTTTCTGGAGGGACGCGCGGAAACGGTTCATTCCATTGCGAGGGAGCTGTGTGCGTAGACGGGGCGTCGAACCCACGGTAACCCGGCAGGCGCCAGGCCTATGTGTTCTATTGGAGGGGGAGCAGAGAATGGTGTCGCCACAGCGGGCCCCGCAAAGTTCGGGGTGGCGGCGCCATGCCCGCCGCCCGAGCTTGCGGGACCGCGAGGGTGGTGGGCGCCCACGAGCCAGTCCGTTGGAGCTGCACGGGCGAGCGCTTCAGGGATGTCAACTGAGGCCGTGCCTGCGAACACGTAGGAACACAGCCGATAGGACCCCGACTGTTACCGGCCACACCCGTCAACCAGGTCGCAGCATTCCTCTGAGCTGCTCGACGTCATACGGCGGATCGCGGCGGTGCAGCATCGCGTGACAGTTCGGGCAGACCGGGATCAGATCAGTCTTCGGGTTCACGGGGTTCGAGGCTCTCAATCGGTGCAGCGGACGCTTGTGGTGGACGTGGATGAAGCCTTTGCCCGGGTCGCCGTACCGCTCCTCGAAACTCAAGTCGCACACCGCGCATC
>JAPOOQ010000297.1 GCA_026713345.1 Gemmatimonadota bacterium
CCCCGGCCGGCCGGCGCCCCCGGCGCCCCCTCCCCCGCCGCCACTCGCCGCCCCACCATCCCCCCTCCACCCCCCCCGGATCCTCACCACGTCCAGGTGGCGCTCCACCGCCACCCCTCCCGCGACCGCGACCCGGCGCCCACTCGGAGCCTCCCGCGCGAACCGGACCAGCGCCTCGGTGGCCGCACGGCCCGGATCGCCGCCCAGCCGCTGGACTGCGCGCCTGAGAACCATCGTCAATACAGCGGGCGAAAGGGCGCACAGCGCATCGCGGTCCAGCGAGAACGCGCCGGGCGCGCCGCCGGGCGGCGCATCCCCGTCGGCGCGGCGCGATTGCGGCGCATTCGCACCGCCCCCTCCCACCGCGGCCAGCGCGGCGATGCGCTCGTCGAGGAGCTCGTCGAGGGCGGCCCCCTCCGCGCGGCTCGTCCCGGCCAGCGCCGCCCGCGCGGCGCCCGCGCCCGGGACCGCCTCTTCCAGGGCGGGCAGGATTTCGTGGCGGAGGCGGTTGCGCGTCCAGCGCGGGTCGCGGTTGGTGGGGTCGTCCCGGAAGGGGATGCCCCGTTCGGCCGCGCAGGCCTCGATCTCGGCGCGCCGGAAGGGGAGCAGCGGGCGCACCACCGACGGAGGCCGGGCCGCGCGGATCCCCCCGAGGCCGCGCGGACCGCTCCCCCGCGCGGCCCGAAAGAGAACGGTCTCGGCCTGGTCGTCGGCGGTGTGCGCGGTCATCGTGACGGCATCGTCGCCGAGCCCCCGGCGCACCTCCTCGAAGAAGCCGTAGCGCAGTTCCCTGCCCTCCGCCTCGGTCGTCACCGCTTCGGTGGCTTCGCACAGGTGGAAGGGAACCTCCCATTCGGCGCAGATCCCCTCCACCCAGGCCGCGTCGCCGGCGCTGCCCTCTCGCATCCGGTGGTCGACGTGGGCCGCGTGCAGCCGCACCTCGGGAGGCCCGTCCCGGAAGCGTATCAGGTGCAGCAGCGTCATCGAATCCACGCCACCCGACACGCCGACCACTACGCACGCGCCGTCCCCGAGCCACCCGGAAGCGGCCAGGTGTTCGGCGAAGCGGCTCTCCAGCCCTTTCACGCCGGCTCTCCGGCGGAGCGCGGCACCGGACGGAGCGGGCCCGACGCTTCGCTGCCGGACGCCTCCGGCGGCGCTGGACGCCCGGCCACCTCGGAAAGCACCCCGGCCAACAGGTCGGGGCGGTCGGTCATGATTCCGTCCGCGCCCCACTCCAGCAGACGGCGCATGTCGGCGGGGTCGTCCACCGTCCACACGTAGACGGGCATGTTCGCGGCCCGGGCCGCCCGGAGCAGGCCCCGTGTGACCACTCGCACCCTCCCGGACCACTCGGGCAGCTGGAATCCGTCGGCGGCGGGGACGTACCAGCGCCCCGCGGGGCCGAAGCGGCGCAGAACCCAGAAGGGAACGACCTGCCTCCGCGACGCGCCCCAGGGACCGGGGTATCCCCTCGCCCCCACCCGCGTATTCTCGAACTCGGCGCCCACCAGGACCCGCCGCTCCGCCCCGGCGGCCCGGATGAGCCCAACCAGCGGCGCGGCGGTCTCGGCGGCCTTGGGCTCCACGACAATGCGCATTTCCGGGAACGCCTCGAGCACCTCCTCGAAGAGCGGGATGCGCACGCCGCGGTCGCGGAAGGGGGCGGCGCCGTTCGCGCCCGGGAAGCGGAAACCGGCGTCCAGCTCCCGCGCCTGCGCCCAGGTCATGTCGCGGATCCGGCCCGTCCCGTCGGTGGTGCGGTCCACGGTCTCGTCGTGGATCACCACCACGCGCCCGTCGGCCGTGAGGCGCACGTCCATTTCGAGCATGTCCGCGTCCCATTCGTCCACGGCGCAGCGGAAGGCGGCGATGGTGTTTTCGGGAGCCAGGCCGGCCCCGCCCCGGTGCGCGATCAGCTGGGGCGCGCCCGCGAAGAAGGGGTGGCCGGGACGGGGGGAGCGCGCCATCGGACGTCGTCGTCAGCGCCCCCCGGCCAGCTCCTGCACGATCCTGCCGGCCCCGTAGATCTCCTCCAGGGCCTCCAGGATGCCGCGGGCGTCCACGGCCACGGAGCGGTTCAGATCCGGGATGTAGATGTAGTCGCCCGGGAGGCTGTCGATGTTGCCGTCGAAGACCAGCCCCACGACCTCCAGATCGCGGTTCACCACCGGCGAGCCCGAGTTGCCGCCGATGATGTCCGCGGTGCTGACGAAGTTGAGCGGGGTGGAGAGGTCGAAGCCGGCGGGCGGCCCGGTCCAGCGCGCGGGGAGCGCCCACTCCTCGGCGCCGGGGTTCGAGTGGTGCCGGTCGTAGAGGCCGTAGAAGGTCGTGAACGCCGGGGCGACGGTACCGTTGTACGGGAACCCGCTGACCACCCCGTCGGCGAGCCGCAGCGAGAAGGTGGCGTCGGGGGGGACGGCGGTGCCACTGACCTCGAAGCGCGCGCGGCCGATGAGGGCGGCGATCTCCTCCTCGCGGGGGCCGATGGTGACGAACATCGTTTCCTGCAGGGGGAAGAAGCGCTGCAGCAGCCCCTGCAGAAACGCGATGGCCGGATCGAGCGCGGGGTTGAGGGTGCCGCTGGTGAGCGCGTTGACGGCGGCGGCCGAGTCCGCCATCACCGAGCCGCCGAGCACGGACGCGGCCAGTTCGCCGGGGGTGCGGCCCCGCAGCAGCGTGTTGACCGAGGGGTCGTTCGCCCCGAAGGCGCTGACCAGATCCTCGATGCGCGCGGTGAGAAGCGCTTCGTCGAGCTCGGCGGGGTGGTTGGGGACCTCCTTCATCTCGTCGACCAGCTCCTCGATCTCCTCGGGCGAGGCGCCGCTCTGGCGGGCGTTCAGGTACCCGAAGGCGGTCAGGGTGCGCAGGATCAGAGCCGACTCGTAGTCGGGAGCTCCGAGGGCGGCGAAGGCCCGAAACTCGCTCGCGAGACCTGCCTTGTCCTCCTGTAGCCCGGCCATCTCCGCGAAGAGGGGGAGGTAGGTGTCCCGCAGCGCCGGATCGGCACCGATCGCCGCCTGGAAGTCGGCCTGCGCGGCCGCGCGCCGCGCGATCACATACGGGTCGCGCAACCCCCCGAGCATCCCCGTGAACGCCTTCTGCGAGTTGAGAAGGCTGAAGAGCCCGTTGCGCACATCGTCGATCCCGGGCTCGTCCTCGCGTCCTTCGATGTAGTCTTCGTACACGTCGATCCGCGACCCGAGGAACTCGAGCAGGGAGGGCATCTCCACGTCACGGCGGAACTCCAGTTCGGCGACGGTCTGCAGCCGCGAGGTGCTCCCCGGGTTGCCGACTATGAAGACGAGATCGCCCTCGGTGACTCCCTCCGTCGACCAGTCGAAGTGGTCGGGGGTGGCGAGCGGACCGCCGTCCTCGTCCAGGAGGCGGAAGAAGGCGAAGTCGAGCGAGTAGCGCGGATAGGTGAAGTTGTCGGGCTCGCCGCCGAAGAATCCGAGGCCCAGCTCCGGGGCCATGACCAGCGCGGCGCGGCTGTAGCGCCGGAAGACGTACGCCGAGTAGAGACCGCCGTTGTAGAGCGAGATCACCTCGACCTCGATCCCGGCGTCCTCCCCGCCCCGCTCCTCCCCGATGCGCGCCGCCACCGCCTCGGTCATGCTGTCCCGCACCGCCGAGCGCGCCTCGGGATCGGCCGCCCCGTCGACCACGCCGCGGATTTCCTGCGTGACGTCCACGATGTCGATCAACTGGTCGGCGTCGAATTCGTCCACCGTCCGCTCGTCGGCCAGGGTGGCCGCGTAGAAGCCCTCGTCGAGGAGGTCCTCGTCGTCTTCCGCGACCTGGGTGACGAACTCGCGAGCGCAGTGGTGGTTCGTCATGACGAGGCCGGTGGGCGACACCAGCGAGGCCGAGCAGTTGGGGATCCTGAGCGCGCCGAGGCGGGCCCGCGCGTACCAGTCGTCGCCGGGCGCGAAGCCATAGGTGTCCGCCAGGTACGATGTGGGGGGGGCGTCGAAGGGCCCCATCTTGCCGTTGTCGAATTCGCCGGCCTGCACGGTGTCGAAGCCGGGCATGGGGGCGGCGGGGGGCTGGGGGGGCTGGGGGGGCTGCGCGGGCTGGGCGACCGGGATCGCTGTCGCGGGCGGACCTCCCGGGTCGGAGGGCTGAACCGGCGCCGGTGCCGGGGTGACGGGCGGGGAGGCGCAGGCCGCGAGGGCCAGAACAAGGAGGGCGGCAGAGCCGTGGCGCATCGGTTGATCCTCGTGGAGGCGCTGGAGAGGCCGCCGGCGAGCGGCGGCGGTGGCCGCGGTCCGGTACTGCCCGGCCGCGGACGCGTCACCTTGCAAGATAAGGCTTGGCTGACAAGATATCAGCCAGCCGAGCGCGACCCGGCCAGGTCACGGGCGTCCCCCCCACCAACGAGAAGCCATCAATTTGTCAACTGAACTTGACAAAACGTCAACTGAACTTGACGAACTGGGCGCGCACGTGTCGGTCGCGGGCGGAGTAGACCGGGCTCCGGCAAGGGCCGCCGAGATCGGCGCTGTCGTCTTTCAGATCTTCACCAAGCAGCCGAACCGCTGGGCGGAGCCCACACTGACGGACGACGTCGCCGGGCGATTTCGTGCCGAGGCCGCGCGGATCAGCGCCGCCTTCACCACCTCCCACGACTCCTACCTGATCAACCTGGCCAGCCCCGATCCGGGGCTCTGGCGCCGCTCGACCGACTGCTTCCGGGGAGAGGTCGAGCGGGCGGCGCTCCTGGACCTCGACGCCGTCGTCACGCACCCCGGCAACGCCACCGACGGAGATCGCGAAGGCGGCATCGAACGCAACGCGGAAGCAATCACGGAGACGCTCGCCGCCGTCCCCGGCCGGACCCGGATCCTGCTGGAGCTGACCGCGGGCGCGGGCACCTCGGTAGGCGGCTCGTTTGAAGAACTCGCGGCGATCGTCAAAGCCATCCCCGAGCCCCACCGCTCCCGGGTGGGCGTGTGCATCGACACCTGCCATGCATGGGTCGCCGGCTACGACCTGGTTGGCGACTTCGCGGGCGTTTGGATGCACCTGGACGATACCCTCGGTGTGGGGCGGGTGGAGCTGTTCCACCTGAACGACGCCCGCACCCCCTTCGGTTCGCGGCTGGACCGCCACGAGAACATCGGCGAAGGCACGATCGGTCTCGAGCCCTTTCGCCGTCTGATGACAGAAACCCGCTTTCGCTCCGTACCCAAGATATTGGAGACGCCCAAGGGTGAAGACGGAGTGACCGCGGATCGTATGAACCTGCAGTTGCTCCGGGGTCTGCGGCTGGAGCGCGGCCAGTGACCCCCGCTTCCCGGAAACCGGGCCCGGATCCGGTGTCCGCCAGGCGTCTGCAGAGGCTGGCACAAGTCCTTCCAACTTGATAGGTTCCCGCATGTCGACAATCCCTATGAGACCCCTCGGATTCAGCGAAATCGTGGACGGCGCCGTGCAGCTCTACCGTCGCGATTTCGGCCTCTACTACCTGATCGTGCTGGTGTGCTCGCTGCCGAGCTATGTGCTCACGGTGCTGTGGAATCCAGCCGAGCTCCTGGAGAGCGCGGAAGCGTTCGACAGTGCCGCCGACCCCACCGTCGCCCTGGAGCAGATGGGCGGCTTGCTGGGGCAGATGGGCTTCCTGTTCCTGATTTCGCTGGTGAGTCTGGCGTTTTCCTTTTTCGCGTCGTTGTCCCTGACCGTCGCAATGCACGCTCGAATCGAGGAACGGCCGTCATCGCTCGGGGCCGCGTACAAGGGTGCGCTTCCCCACCTTGTGAGCGCAGCAGGGGCTTCCATTGTGGCATTCCTGATCTTTCTCGTCGTCTTTGTGGTGGTGTGGGTGGCCATGATGTTCAGCTTCGTCGGGGTCTCCGTCGCCACCGGGAACCCGTGGCTTGCAGTGCTCGCTTTCGGGATCATGGTGGTGGCGCTCCTAATGGTCACCTCTCTCTGGATGGGGGCGACCTTCGGCGTGTTCCCTGCGGTCGTCATCGAGGGCCGGTCCGCGATGGACGCGCTTGGCCGGTCGTTCTCGCTGTGCCGGGGCGGGTGGCTCAAGGTGATCGGCATCATGGTGGTCGCCACGATCGTGAGTTGGGCCCCGACGGTCGCAGTCGCCACCTTCACCGGCACCTGGGATCTATTCCTGTCTCCCGGTGAGGTGGGTACGATCAGTCCAACGCGTCAGTGGGTGCTCAACACCGCCGGCCTGATCGTGGGCCCGCTCACCACGCCGTTCCTGCTCGGCTGCATCATGATGCTATTCCACGACCGCCGGGTGCGCAGCGAGGGCTACGACCTGGAGACGCTCGCGGACGCATTGGGGGCGGACGCTACGTGACCGGCGCGCCGGAAACGGGGCGTCCACCTGTGCAGGGCCAACCGCCCGGGCCCGTGTCATCTTCCGCTCCGGGCCAGCTTCCCGCCCCGGGATCTTCCCCCGTCGCGGAACAGCTGCCCGCCCCCGAGGAGATTTCCGGCACGTTGCGCGAGATCCTTGCAGGGCCGGACTTCGCCACCTTCGAGCCTCCGGTGGGCAACCCCTTCCTGGCCGCCCTGGGCAGGTGGTTCACGACATTTGTGGAGTGGGTCCTGGAAGTCATCGACCGCGCGCCCGGGGTAGCGTCCGCACTCGCGATCCTGATCCCGGTGCTGGCGCTCCTGGCCGCGGGAGTTCTGGTCGTGCGGCGCAGGCGCGGAGCCGTCAGGCGGACGGCCGAGGGGCAGGACGCGGATGTTGAAGAGACTCCGGTGACCCCCACCGAGTGGCTCCGGCTGGCGAGCGACCGGGCCGGCAAGGGCTATCTTCGCTCGGCCGCGACCGCGTTGTACCAGGGGTTCCTGCTGACGCTCGATCAGCGGGGAACGCTGGCCTTCCATCCGTCCAAGACTCCGGGTGACTATTCGATGGAGATCGCCCGCGATTACTCCGCAGGGACGGATGCGCGGGCCGGCGGGCGGTTCCTGAATTCGTTTCAGGGTTTCTCGTTCGGACAGCACGACCCCTCAAGCGACGGGTACGCCGACCTGACCCGGCTGGCCCGGGAGGCCGGATGCCCGACCGATGTCCCGGACGTCGAGTCGGAGAAGGCGGCAGGCACCGGGTGAGCCGCAGGCAAACCCCGAGAAGCAGAAGCCGTGCACGGCCCGTCGCCTGGATCCTCCTGATCCTGGGACTGGGCGCGCTCGCGGGATATCTGACGCTTCCCGAGGGGCGCCGCTCGGAGGAGGTGGTGCGCAGCTCGCTGCGGACCACGCCCGATGGCGTCGCTGCGCTTTCGCGCGGGATCGCCCGTCTGGGGCGCCGCACCGAGCCGCGATTGACGCCGATGGCGGAAGCCGAGCCGGTACGAGGCACTCTCGTCCTGCTGCAGCCGCGGCTGGGAATACTGAGCCCCCGCGAAATGGAAGCACTGCTGGATCACGTCAGGGAGGGCGGCACGTTCATCTACGCCCCCCCCGTTTCGCGAACCGGCGTTCCCGGCACCACCCCGCTCATGATGGTTCTGGGGGTAATGTTCCCGGCGGACGAGCGACGCATGCTGCCCGACTCGGCCGTGGGCTACTGGGCCACGCATCCCCTCACCGACGGACTTCCCCCCGCAAATTCCCCGCGGTTCGGTTTCGTGGTGATGCCGGAGGAGGAACCGGACTCGTCTGCTTCGGAGGCCGGGCCGGACTCGGCGGACGCCGAAGGGCGCGCGGAGGAAGCGCAACCGGAACCGGAGGCTCCCCGGGAGACCGATGACGAGCTGCCCGAGCTTCCCCCCGGGTTCCCGGACGCGAGCGACGCCGGTCCGCCTGTCCCGCTCCTGACCGCGCACGATTCCACCGGAAACGAGTTGATGGCGACCGCGGAGGTCCCGCTGGGAGATGGGAGAATCGTGATCCTCGCCGACGCCGCGCCGCTGGCGAACCAGGCAGCTGCCGACGACCCGCTGGCCGCGCTGATCGTGCGCGCCGCATTGGCCTACACCAGCGAGACGGACACCGTATTCTTCGACGAGTTCCACCAGGGAATCAGCGGCTATGGAAGCCGCATCCAGGTACTCGCGAATTTCTTCCTCGGCAGTCCCGGCGGCCTGACCCTCCTGAGCGTCATCGCGGTGTGTTTTCTGTACCTGGCCTGCCGGGGCCTGCGCTTCGGCGTGCCCAACACGGCGGTGGCCCCGGCCGACCGGGAGCGAAGATCGCCGCTGGAACACGTCTCCGCCCTGGGGGATCTGTACCGAAAGGCCGGGTCGGCCAACACCGCGGCGCTGCTCATGCTCTCGCGGCTGGCCAGATCGATCCGCCGTCCCCCGCCCCGCGACCTGGACGAGGCTGCCGCGCTGGTGCGGGAGATCGAGGCGCGGAGCGGCGGGGACGCCTCGCTTGAGCGGGTGCACGAGGGCCTGCGCTCGGATCCGGTGGACCTGACACTCGTCGCCGCCGGAGTGGACGAACACCTTTCAAGGAGATACAGCAAATGACGACGCCGGATGCGGCGCTTCGCCTGCTCGGCGACCTCGAGCAGGTCGTGCTCGGCCAACAGGCCGTGCTCAGACAACTGATGATCACCCTCCTCGCGCGGGGCCACGCCCTGGTCGAGGGGGTTCCCGGGACAGCCAAGACCCTGGCCGTGCGCGCCATGGCCCGGGGGCTGGGCCTCGATTTCGGCCGGGTTCAGTTCACCCCGGACCTGATGCCCACCGACCTGGTCGGCGTCAACGTGCTTGGCGAAACCGGCTTCACCTATCGTGCAGGACCCGTCTTCGCCGACCTGCTGCTCGCGGACGAGGTCAACCGGGCGCCCCCGAAGACGCAGGCCGCGCTCCTGGAGGCCATGGAGGAGCGTCAGGTCACGGTCGACGGAAAGACGCGACCCCTGCCCGCGCCCTTCACCGTCTTCGCGACCCAGAATCCGGTCGAGTACGAGGGCACCTATCCTCTGCCCGAGGCGCAGGTGGACCGCTTCCTGATGAAAATCGTCCTGGATTACCCGCCGGAGGAGGCGGAGCGGGCGATCCTGGACCGCCACGAGGGCGGCTTTCGCGCCGATGACGAGCTGACCTACCCGATGGGCGAACCCACGACGCGCGAGGAGCTGCTGGAGATGCGCGCGGCGGTCAACCGCGTTCACATGGATGAGCGGGTGAGGCACTACGTGACCGACATCGTGCGGGCGACCCGCAACGACGCCGCCTTCGTGCTGGGGGCGAGCCCGCGCGCCGGGGTGGCGCTCTTCCAGGCCGCCCGGGCCGAGGCCTACCTGCAGGGACGCGACTTCGTCACTCCGGATGACGTCAAGTCCCTGTCGTTCCCGGTATTGCGGCACCGGGTGGTGCTGACCGCCGAAGCCGAAGTCGAGGGACGCTCGTCCGACGACGAGCTCACATCCCTCCTGGAGACCCTGGAGGCTCCCCGATAGCCCGGCTGCCCCTCATGCCCACCGGGCGGACGCTCTCCCTCCTGGGGCTGACTTCGTTTCTGTTCCTGGTGAGCACTCCGGCGGCGCTGGCGGCCGATGCCCTCATCGTTCTGCTGGTGCTGATCGACGGACGGCGTACCCGTCCCCCCTCCGCGAGCCGCCAGGCCCCGCGCATCTCGTCCCTGGGGGCGGTGACCGACATCACCGTCACCGTCACCAACGAATTCAGCCGCGCCCTTTCCCTCAGGGTGACGGACGACCTCGATCCCTCCCTGCGCCGGCTGCCGGGTCCCGGTGGCCAGGACGAATGGGAGGAGGGTTTCCCGGTGGATGTCCCGGCCCGCTCGGTGCTGCGGTGTCACTACAACGTCCGCCCCAGGGCGCGCGGGTTCCTGCCGCTGGGCGCGATCCACATCCGGACGCGCTCGCCGTGGGGGCTCGCCTGGCGCCGCTCCACCGTCGCCGCGTCCGACATTCTGCAGGTGCAGCCCGGCGTGCGGGACCTCCTGCGCGACCGGGGGCACGCAATCCACCGCAGGCTGCGCACCCCCGGTCCGCGCCGCAACCGCCAGTGGGGGGACGGGCGCGAGTTCGAGAGCCTGCGGGACTACGTCGAGGGGGACGATCCCCGCACCATCGACTGGAAAGCGTCGGCCAAGCGGCACAAGTACGTGGTGCGCAACTACGAAGCCGAGCGCAGCCAGAACATCATTTTGGCGATCGACGCGGGGCGGCACATGCGGGAACGGCTGCCGCCGGTCCGCGCCGGGGAGACGGCGGAAGCCGGACGCTTCGGGGGGGGCGGATGGCGCGAGGTGGCCCCCGGGGACGCGCAGGGCGGTCCGCTGGACCGGGAACGCATGGACTACGCGCTGGGCGCCTGCATGATGCTCGCCAGCCGCGCCCAGAACTTCGGGGACAGGATCGGGGTGGTGGTCTTCGACGAGCGCGTCCGGCATGTGTCACCCCCCCGACGCGCCGATCCTCCATCCCTGGCCCGCACGCTCGCGGAAGTGGAGACCCGGCTGGTCGAGCCCAACTACCCTTTGGCGCTCGCCACCCTGGGGCGCAACTTCCGCAAGCGGTCGCTGGTAATCCTCTTCTGCGACATCATCGACGGATCGGTGTCGCGCGCGCTGGTGCAATCCCTCACCCGGATCGGGCGGGCCCACCTCCCACTTGCGATTGCAATCCAGAACCCGGCGCTCGAAGCAACCGCCGTACGGCCGGTCGGGAATGCGGCCGACGCCTACCACCGCGCCGCCGCGGAAGAGATGGTGCAGGCGCGTGCCACGACCCTTCAGGTCATGCGGCAGGCGGGGATCCTGGTGGTGGACACGCCGCCCGGCGACACCCTGGTCCGAACGCTCGACAAGTACGTGGAGATCAAGGAGCGGGGGCTGCTGTAGTCCGTGCCTGGGCGCGCCGCCCCGCGAACCCGAAGTACAGCAACAGCAACACCGCGGTGGCGCCCCCGAAGGCGAATTTGGCTGCATCGGGCAGTGCGGACGGCGAATAGAAGCCCTCGATCAGCCCCGCTACCACAAGCATCAGCACCGCGCCCACCAGCAGCGTGAGGAAGGCCCGCCCGCGTTCACGCAGCGCATCTGCGCGGCTGCGCCGCCCCGGCATCAGCAGCGCCGAGCCCAGGCCCAGGCCGGCAGCCCCGCCGAGGCAGATGGCCGTCAGTTCGATGAAGCCGTGCGGGAAGACGAAGGACATGATGATCGGGAGCTTGGCATCGCTGGCGTACACACCGAAGACCGCCCCGATCCTGACGCCGTTGTTGATCAGGACGAAAAGGGTTCCGAGCCCCGCCAGCAGGCCCCCGGCAAAGGCCACCAGGGTCACCCGGATGTTGTTGGTCATGAGTTGAGCCGAAAAGGTCGGCATCTGCTGGCCGGGAACCACATCGATGTAGCGAACATCGGGATCGTCGGCGTCGGTGGTCTCCGCGCGGGTCATCATGCCCTGTCCCGCCAGTGTGCGTCCCAGCACGGGCCGGTCCTGCACGGCGATGGCCGTAGCCAGCATGGGACCGTAGAGGAGCAGGGAAGCCAGCAACACCTGCCGGTGGAACCGACGCACCGCGCACGGGAACTCGACGGCGACCCAGTGGCCCAGGGAGACTGCGACCCGGCCGCTGGTGCGGTAGAGGAGGTTGTGTCCCGCGCCGGCCCAACGTTGCACGGTGCCCAGCAATCCCGGAGAGGCGCCGTACGTCCGGGCGCGCGCCAGGTCGGCGGTCACACCCCGGTAGAGTTGCCCGAAGGCACGGACCTCCTCCTCGGTCAGGCTCGGCAGACCGCGCTTCCGTCCCTTTTCCACCAGCTCCACGTACTGCGCCCACTCCTCACGCTGTTCGCGCGCCATCGCCGCCGCCTGCAGACTGGCTCCGCCGCGCCGCGCGGCGTGCCGGGGCGCCTCCGCCTCGTAGATTTGTTCGAGGTTTTCATCCGCCGTCCGGGTCCAGTGCCTGGCGTCCAGTTCGACCACCGAAACCAGAGCATCCCTCACCGACCTGGCCACGCGCCGGCGCACGTCCGGCTTAAGTCCGTCCCGCCGCGCCATGTACCCGGCCAGCAGCGTGAACTGCTCGACCGACAGCACCGGGCGTCCGATCCGTCCCGGCGGCGGAGCATCGGCGCCGAGCAACTCGCTCCCTCCCGCATCGCGCAGCACGACGGTTCCGCCCACCAGGTCCCCCAGACGCTGCGCCCGCCGCGTGGCGACAATGCTGATGGCGCCGACCATCCCCGCCCCCAACAGGTCCACGATCCGGAGCACGTTCCGCAGTGCGGAGCCATGCAGCGAAAGGGGTTCACCGCCCGTGTGCACAACGCGCAGACCCAGGGCCCGCTTGCCGGGGGTGCGTCCGCCCCAGAGCGCCTCGAAGAGGAAGAAGTAGCCCCAGAACGCGAGGAACAGCAGGAAGACGAATACCGGCCTGGTAACGCTCTGCACGGCGTCATCGAGGAGGTTGAGGCGGTCGGCGACAAAGCCCACCACCAACAGAGTCACGACGATGATCGCGAAGTCGATCGCCAGGGCGGCCGCGCGCGAACCCACGTCGGCCAGCACGTAGTCGAGGCGCACGTGCTCGGGGGTCTCCACCGCGAACTTGCGGTGTAGCGCGGAGGTGGGCTGCCGATCTTTCATGGGATCAGTGCCGGAGGAGGGACTTGAACCCCCGACACGCGGATTATGATTCCGCTGCTCTGACCAACTGAGCTACTCCGGCGAAGCGATCCAAAGCTCCAAGGGTGGCCGCCCCTTGTCAAGCGGCCGGGCGGATGGCTCTTTTGTGGATCCGGGCCGCGCCCCTGTGCATCAACGGAGAAGTGCAAAATGGACTTCGGTTTCTTCTGGATTCCCGTCGCCACCCTTGGCCTCCTCGGCCTGCTCAGTTCCCTGCGCGTTCTCTGGGAATACGAACGCGGCGTGGTTTTTCGTCTCGGCAAGCTGACCCGTGCCAAGGGGCCGGGGCTGATCTTCCTGGTTCCGTACGGCATCGAGCGCATGCGCAGGATGGACCTGAGGATCATCGCGCTCGACATCGCGCCGCAGGACACGATCACGAAGGACAACGTGAGTTGTACGGTAAACGCGGTGGTCTACTTCCGGGTGGTGGACCCGTCGAAGGCGGTGGTCGAGGTGGAGGACTACTACTTCGCGACCAGCCAGATCGCGCAGACCACCCTCCGCAGCGTTGTGGGGCAGTCCGAGCTGGACGAACTGCTCGCCCAGCGGGAGCGCATCAACGAGATCGTGCGGCGGATCATCGACCTGGAGACGGATCCGTGGGGGATCGAGGTGACGTCCGTCGAAGTCAAGGACATCGACCTGCCCAGGGAGATGAAGCGCGCGATGGCCAAGCAGGCCGAGGCCGAGCGCGAGCGGCGCGGCAAGGTGATCGCCGCCGAGGGCGAATTCCAGGCCTCGAAGAAGCTGTCCCAGGCGGCGCAGGTCATCTCGCAGCATCCGGTGGCGCTACAGCTCCGGTTCCTGCAGACCGTGGTGGAGGTGGCGGCCGAGAACAACTCCACGACCCTCTTCCCCGTCCCCGTGGACCTGTTCGCGCCGTTCATCGAGAAGGCTACCGGCGTCGAGGGCGGGGGGTTCCCCAAGAGCCTGAGCCGGGAGGACGCGAAGGCGCTCGCGGCCGCCACCGTGGAGGCGCTGGAATCCGGAGCGGGGGACGAGATGGCGCTGGATTCGGGTGAGGCGCAGCGGCTGCTGGAGGGAGCGAAGCGCGCTCTGGGGATGGTCGAGGGCTCGCCGGCGGACGAGTCGGGTGGCTCCGAGGGCGCCGTGGTTGCCGCGGAACCGGACGACGACTAGAAGTCCGTCTGTCCGCGCTCTGCAGGCTGTCCGTCCTCTTCCGGTTCCGAGATCCGGTACAGGTATTCTCCGTCGCGGATGAAGCCCCAGCGCTCCCGCGCGAACCGTTCCAGCGCCGCGTCGCTGCGGCGCAGCGAGTCGATGCGGGCGCGCATGGAATCGATCTCGTGCCGCACCTCGCGGATTTCCGACTGCCTGGCATCCAGGCGGGCCTCGGCCTGGCGAGCCTCGAACAGGGAGTAGTCGCCTCCGAGGACAGCGAAATAGGCAGCCAGCGCCAGGACTCCCACGAGCATCAGTCTGGGAGAGAGAACGCGTTTCGGGGTGCGCTTCATGACAGTACGCTCCTGCCCGCGAATTCGGACCGGGCTTCCAGGTCCTCCTCGATTCGCAGCAATTGGTTGTATTTGGCCACCCGGTCCGAGCGGCTCGGCGCGCCGGTCTTGATCAGTCCGGCCCCCGTGGCCACGGCCAGGTCCGCGATGAAGGTGTCCTCGGTTTCGCCGGACCGGTGCGAGATGATCGTCCCGAGACCGGCGTCGCCGGCCGCGCGCACGGCGTCCAGCGCCTCGCTGAGGGTGCCGATCTGGTTGACCTTCACGAGGATCGAGTTGGCGGCGCCGGTGCGGATCCCGCGCTCGAGCCGGTCCAGGTTGGTGGCGAACAGGTCGTCGCCCACGATTCGGCAGCGCGCACCCACCCGCCCGGTCAGTGCGGTCCATCCCCCCCAGTCGTCCTCGTCCAGGGGGTCCTCGACGCTGACGAGCGAGAACCGGTCGATCATCCCTTCCCAGAAGTCGATCATGCCGCCGGTATCCAGCGATTTCCCGGACGACTTGTGGAAGGTGTAGCGGCCGTCCGCAAAGAACTCGGACGCGGCGGCATCGACCGCCAGCACCAGGTCCTCGCCCGGGCGGTACCCTGCCTCCTCGATCGCGCGCAGCACCACCTCGGCCGCCTCGGCATCGGAGGACAGGTCGGGCGCGAATCCGCCCTCGTCGCCCACGGCCGTGCTCTTCCCTTCCCGGGTGAGGACGGCCTTGAGCGCGTGGAACACCTCGGTGCCCATGCGCAGTCCCTCGGTGAAGGTCGCGGCGCCCACCGGGAGCACCATGAATTCCTGGATGTCCACGTTGTTCGACGCGTGCGCCCCCCCGTTGACGATGTTCATCATCGGGACGGGGAGGGTGACGGCCTCCGGGCCGCCCAGGTAGCGGTACAGAGGCAGCCCGCACTCCGACGCCGCCGCGCGGGCCGTGGCCAGGGACACCGCCAGCACCGCGTTGGCGCCCAGGCGTCCCTTGCCCCGCTCTCCGTCCAGCTCGGTCATGGTGCGGTCGAGGTCGCGCTGCTCGCGGGCCTCGAACCCCCTGACCGCCTCCAGGATCTCGGTACGAACGTTGCTCACCGCCCTCCGAACCCCGCGCCCGAGGTATCGGTCCGGGTCGCCGTCGCGCAGCTCGATCGCCTCGTGGCGACCGGTCGACGCTCCGCTGGGCACCGCCGCGCGTCCCCGGTGTCCCGTCTCCAGGATCACCTCGGCCTCGACGGTCGGGTTGCCGCGCGAATCCAGGATCTCGCGGGCGCGGACGTCTACGATGGCCGACATGTCGCCTCCGGTCTCCCGTTCAACAGCCTCGATACCGCTGAGTGCGCCTCGCGGGTCAGACGTCCGCGGTCCGCGAGTGTGAGCCCCTCCGTGCTGATGGGCTCGCCGACGCGGACCGTGGCCGTACCCGGGGCGATGATCCAGTCGCCCTTTTCCATGATCGCCCGGGTGCCCGTCACCGCGACCGGCACCACGGGCACCTGTGACTTGATGGCCATCACGAAGGCGCCCTTCTTGAAGCGCGTGAGCTCTCCGGTGGGCGAGCGCGTGCCCTCCGGGAACATGATGATCGTCCTGCCCGCGCGGAACTGCTCGTCGACCTTGTGGAGCGATTCGATCGCCGCCTTGTGGTCGGACCGGTCGATCGCGATGTGCCCGACCTTCTCCCAGGCCTGCCCGAGAAAAGGGACCCGTGACAGCTCCTTCTTCCCCACGAAGCTGAACTTCACCGGCAGCGAAGCGGCCAGCGCGAAGACGTCGAACCAGCTCTGGTGGTTGGAAACGAGCACCTGTCCGCGGTCCCGGCCGAGACGTTCGGGGTTCTCGATCACCGGCTTCACGCCTGCACCCCGGAGGACCATGGAACTCCACTCGGCGGTGGAGCGGTCCGCGTAGCGCCGGAAGCGACTGGGCCACAGGTAGCGGTACAGGATCACCGATCCGCCCACGTAGGCGGTGGATACGGTAGCCACCATGTAGGTCCAGATCGCTCGGACGGCGCGTAGGGGGCCGGCC
>JAPOOQ010000298.1 GCA_026713345.1 Gemmatimonadota bacterium
CAACCGGTGCCTCCGAGTATGCGCGCGGCGGGGAAGACACCTTATCGTGCTCTACCAGCCGCAGGAGTACGTGCCCTCCGCGATGGCGCCTTGCCCCGCTTCCCTTCCGAGAAGCGCGGAGGAAGTGTCCGAGGAGGATGCGCCCGTGCGCCTCCTCGTTCCCGATCCCCCTCTGTTGACCGCGCCGAACCGCATCACGGAAGCCGATTTCGACGGCTGGATCGAGCAGCGGGGATCGAAGTTCTTCGCCGACTGGGACCCGGCCTACACGCCGCTGGTGGAGACCCACGACCAGGGCCAGGCCCCCCAGGAGGGCGTGTGGCTCACCGCACCGGTGGGGGAAGGACGCTTCACGTATCTCGCCCTCGCCCTCCACCGGCAGCTCCCCTACGGCGTCCCGGGGGCGTACCGTATTCTGTCGAACGTTCTTTCTCTCTCCGCGGTCGATCGCTGATTTCCCAGTGAGCGAAAACCCGGCCGGGCGATTGCATCGTCGAGCCGAGCCGTCGTTCATTCGAAGGGAAGGTCCGATGACCGAGCTCGTCGACGAGGCCGCGGTGCGGCACGGGGTTTCCTGCGTTCGGACGAGCCGGGTGCGCACATGGCGCTGACGCCGCTCGACTGGATCGTGGTCGGCGTCTACGCAGCCGTCGTTCTCGCGATCGGCTTCGGACTCGCCCGGCGCGCCGGCGCCAGCGTGGAGGACTATTTCGTGGCCGGCCGCTCGCTGCCCTGGTGGCTGGCCGGCACCTCCATGGCCGCCACCTGGTTCGCCACCGACGCCCCCCTCGCCACCGCCGCCCTCGTGCGCAGACAGGGCGTGTACGGCAACTGGCTGTGGTGGTACGAAGCGGCGGGCATCCTCATGCTCACCTTCTTCTACGCGCGCCTGTGGCGGCGGGCGGGCGTGCTCACCGACGCCGAGGTCATCGAGATCCGCTACGGCGGCGCGCCCGCGCGGGCGCTGCGCTGCTTCTCCGCCGTGTACCAGGGGCTGCTCAAGAACGCCGTCGTCATGGGCTGGGTCATGCTGGCGATGGTCAAGTTCAGCCAGGTCCTGCTGGGGTGGGACCCGGCCGTCACCCTCACCGTCTGCGTCGGGCTGGCGCTGGCCTACACCGTGGCGTCGGGGCTCTGGGGGGTGGTGGTGACCGACCTCCTCCAGTTCGTGACCGGCATGCTGGGGGCGACGACCCTCGCGGGCATCGTGCTCGTCCGTTTCGGGGGACCCTCGGCCCTGGCCGACGCCGTCAGGGAGGCCCCCGGGGCGCCGCCGGGCGCCCTCGACCTCGTGCCCGGCGCGGCCAACGCCTCCTCGCTCGAGATCGTCTCCTTCCTCTGCCTGATTCTGATTCTGTGGCTGAGAAGCGGGCAGGGAGACGGCTACGTGGCGCAGCGCCTGTTCGCGACGCGCGACGAGCGGCAGGCCGTGAAGGCGTCGCTCTGGTTCGCCTTCGCCGGAACCGTGCTCCTCACCTGGCCGTGGATCGTGGTGGGACTGGGCTCGCTCCTCGTCTTCCCCCCCACGGCCATGGACCCGGCGCTGGCCGCCGACCCCGAGCTCGCCTATCCGATGATGATCCGGGACCTCATGCCGGCCGGGCTCCGGGGGCTGATGGTCGCCACGTTCCTCGCCGCGTTCATGAGCACCATGGACACGCACCTCTGCTGGGGGGCGTCGTACATGGTGAACGACGTCTATCGCCGCTTCCTGAGAAGGGACCGCTCGGAACGGCACTACGTCGCGGCCTCCCGGGTCGCGGTGGTGCTGCTGGCCGCGGTCGCGGCGGCCGTCGCCTGGCAGATGGACTCGATCCAGCGGGGCTGGATCTACATCATCGAGCTCACGGCGGGGGTGGCGCTCGTCTGGCTGCTCCGCTGGTACTGGTGGCGGGTCAACGCGTGGGCCGAGATCGCGGCCATGGCCGGCTCGGTGCTCCTGGCCAACGGGAGGGTCCTGCTCGCCGCGTTCGAGCCAGTCCTCCCCGCGGGGGTGATGCGCGCCGCCGACGGCTTCTACGCGCCGGAAATGGACCTCGTCCGCGCGGTGGTCATCCTGGTCGCCTGCACCGCGCTGTGGCTGGCCGTCGCGCTCGCCACGCGCCCCGAGGCGGACGACGTTCTCGACCGCTTCTACCGGCGGGTGCACCCGGGCGGCTGGTGGGGCCGCGTGGCCGATCGCACGGGGGTGACCTCGGCCGACCCGCCGGCGGGCCGCATGTGGCCGGGCTTCCTGCTCGGCGCGCTTTTCGTGTACGCGAGCCTCCTCGGGGTGGGTTACGTGCTCACTGGCCGGGCCGGCGTCGGTGTGCTGCTGCTCGCGGTGTCCCTCGGTGCGGGGGCGATGACCATACGGATCGCGCACGCCGACACGCCCCCCGGCGCCGGGACGACCGGCTCCATGAACCGGAGGACGGCGTCATGAACGACCCACTCAGATCGTCCTCGTCGGGGCGGGAAGCCGCGAGTTCGAACCCGCCTCCATCCGCGACCTGCTGCTCAGCGATCCGCTCTGCGACCGCGGCCTGAGCGTCATGAACCGGAGGACGGCGTCATGAACGACCCACTCAAGATCGTCCTCGTCGGGGCGGGGAGCCGCGAGTTCGGGCCCGCCTCCATCCGCGACCTGCTGCTCAGCGATGCGCTCTGCGGCCGCGGTCTGAGCATCGTCCTCGTCGACGTCGATCCGTCGGAGCTGCCCCGCACCCTGGCCTACGCCGAGGCGGTCGCGGATCGGCTCGGCCGGCGGGGCCTGGGCTCCGCGACGACCGATCTCGAGCGGGCGCTTCCCGGCGCCCACGCGGTGGTAATGGCCATCGAGCTCCGCCGCTACTTCCACTGGGCGCAGGACTTCCACGTCCCCCGCAAGTTCGGGTCGCGCCAGATCTACGGAGAGAACGGCGGTCCGGGAGGCCTCTTTCACGCGCTCCGCAACATGGAGCCGGCCCTGGAGGTGGCCCGGGCGATGGAAGCGCACTGCCCCGAAGCCTGGCTCCTCAACTACACGAACCCGCTCACCAAGCTGTGCGAGGCCCAGAGCCGGCTCTCGTCGATACGCGTCGTCGGACTCTGCCACGGCGTCTTCGACGGCATGGAGCAGATGGCTCACCTCCTGGAGCTTCCGGTGGACCGGCTCGACGCCCGGGCGAGCGGGCTCAACCACTTCGCCTGGTTCGAGTCCGTGCGCGACCGCGAAACGGACGAAGACCTCTATCCCAAACTGAAACGTCGCGAGCGCGAGGCCCACTGGCTGCACGACTGGGACGAGACCGCGCTGAGCCGCATCCTGCTCCGGGTGTTCGATCGCTACCCGAGCCCGGGCGCGAACCACATCGGCGAGTACCTGGGATGGGCGCAGGAGTTCCTGGGCAGCAGCCTGCTCCAGTTCTTCTACGACCCCGTGGACGGTGCGCCCTGGGAGACGGGGAAGACGCCGACCTGGATCTACAACCTGGCCGACCACCCCACGGACGTGCCCGCGTTCCCCGGCGCGCCGCTCGGCCGGCTGCGAGGCGACGCGGGGAACGACCCGGACGGGCGCGACCCGGACGGGGAGCTCGCGCCCTCCGGCGAGCTGGGGGTCCCCCTCCTCGAAGGGGTGCTGTGCGGCATCGACCCCGCCCTCGAGGCGGTCAACGTGCCGAACGCGGGCTACGTGCCCGGTCTGCCCGAGGGCGCCGTCGTCGAGGTGCCCGCCCGCGCCGACGCGAACGGCCTGCACCCC
>JAPOOQ010000299.1 GCA_026713345.1 Gemmatimonadota bacterium
CCAGCTGGGACGCCTGGAGGCGCTGGGGCTGGGGACGCCCGTGGTGCTGGACCGGTCCGGGAGGCCCACCGGTTGAAGGGAATGTAAGTGACAAGAAATACACTGGCGCGGGAATCGTCGAGGGCTGCGCTGCACGCGCGGGTCGACCGACTACGTCCCGAAAGCCGCAGGCGCTGGGGTACGATGTCTGCAGCAATGATGGTCTGTCACGTCACCGATCATCTGCACATGGCGGTGGGTGATCTTGCTGTCGAACCGGCGCCTCTGCAGGTCGGGATCGGTGGGAGGCGGATTCCGGTGGGCCGGGGCATGCTATGGTTCGGACCGGCCCGAACCGTGATGGTCCACTGGCTTCCGTGGCCGAAGGGGTGGATCGGGGCCCCACCCGAGACGCTGCGGACGCCGCCGGGCGAATGGCGCGAAGACATCGAGGCGCTGCACGCAATGATCGGTCGTGCGGGCGAAAAGGACGCGCAGGAGAAGTGGGGCGCCCACCCGGTCTTCGGCCGGCTCCAGGGCAGGGAATGGGGGAGGATCTGCTGGTTGCACCTGGACTACCACCTGCGCCAGTTCGGGGTTTAGCCACATGGACCGCCAACCTGGCAACCGTCTGGCGCCGCACCGCGTCCCAAGTCCATGCAGGGCAATTTCGAGTTGTGGGAGGAGAGCCGAGAATGATACACATGCGGTTGCCGTCCTCGACGGTGATGGCGGCATTGATCACCGTTCTGGGCAATAGTGTTCACGGCCGCATTGCATCGGCCCAGGAGATCGAGATCGACAGCACCGGGGTCCGGATCGTCTCCTTCGATCCGCTCGGCTCCGATGCAATGTGTTCCCTGGGTGAAGAACCGACGTTCTATGTCGGCGACGACGAGGGCAGCGAGGAGCTGTGGTTCTCACGCGTCCTGGGCCTCGCCAGGCTGTCCAATGGATCCGTGGCGGTTGCGGATGCCGTGTCCAGCGAGGTGCGTATCTTCGACGCGGCCGGCACGCACGTCCGCTCCATGGGGCGAGAGGGCGAGGGTCCGGGGGAATTCGACCACCTCTGGTTCATGTGGCGCCTCCCGGGGGACACTCTGTGGGTGGGCGATTACCGGCCCTGGCGCTACCACCTGTACTCCGTGACCGGACAGCACATCAGGACCGTGACCATGGATCCGTTCTACGAGAACCGGAGCCGTGGCGGTGGCGTGCTCGCGAACGGCACATCGATCAACGTGCGACTCGAGATAGCCAGGCGCCAGGACTTCAGGACGCCCGATACCTGGCACGTCGAAGCCCACGGACCGGACGGGAAGTTGTTGGGGACACTCATGACCTTGCCGGGGCGTACGTTTGGCCGGGGGAGTAGCGGAATCCTTGAAGGCCCCTGGTTCGAAGCCAGCTCATCGATCGACGTGAAGGGCCACACGGTCGCGATCGCCAATGGCCGCGATCCCGAAGTCAGGGTCCTGGACCACGAATTGCGGTTGCGCCTGATCATCCGGTGGGATGCCCCCGGACGCGAAGTGACGGCCGCACACATTCGGTCCGCCAGGGAGGCCGCGAGGCGGCGAGCCAGGGAAGCCGGAGATGTCTCGCCGCTGGAGCGGGCCTACTTGAACTCGGACCGGCCCGCCGCGGACGTCTTTCCCGCTGTCAACTCGGTCAGGGCGGGCGTGGATGGGACCGTGTGGGTGTGGCGTTACCCCCGGCCGGGAGGGGTGCCCGGAAGGTCACGGGTGATGGCGTTCGGCTCTGATGGGGACTTCGTGTGCTACCTGTCCCACACCAAGAACAACTACACGATCTACGAGTTCGGGGCGGACTACGTGCTCGGGGTGCAGGAGGACGAGCTCGGAGTGCAGCACGTGGCGATGTTCGACTTGTTGCGACCGGCCGGATCACCACAGTAGTTCCGGAGATGACCGGGCCC
>JAPOOQ010000300.1 GCA_026713345.1 Gemmatimonadota bacterium
ACGAAGCGGAGTTGGAAGAGCGCCACAGAGCCGGATACCGAAAGAACCCGCCCGCCAAACAGGAGTTCGACATCCCGGAAAGGGATCACGCATGGGGTGACGATGCGTGGAAAGAGGAGTGATGCGTCGCGGTGAGATCCGCTGGTACCGATTCGGTCGCCCGGACAGGCGCAGACCTGTGCTCGTTCTCACACGTGACTCGATCATTCCGAGCCTGAGCGAAGTGACGGTCGTTCCCGTCACCACGACCGTTCGCGGTATCCCGAGCGAGGTCGTACTGTCGGCCGACGATGGAATGCCTCGTGAATGCGCGGTGAATTGCGATCATTTGCAGACGGTTCCGCGCGGCAGAGTCGGCCCGCTGGTCACGAGTCTCCCCGCCGAAAAAATGGAAAGGGTGGCAACAGCAGTGCGCTTTGCACTCGCCCTGGACTGACGCGTTCTCGCCAGCGGCCTGCTTCAGCCCAGAGAAAGACAGAGTGTTCCTAAAGGGAGATTCTGCGGAATTCCGTACCGGCATCTCCACGGGTTACTAGAGGTGGACGTCGTTGGAAGGCCATGGATGCAGTGCCTTCAGATCGTGATCCCGATGCCTGCGTGCAACGCCGCTCGGCGCACGTCCGCCAGCAGGGTATCGTCGTCGTCTTGACGTCGCCTCGGTACGGCGAAGTCTGTCTCTTTCACGCGGTCGCCAAAAAAGACGTAGCAGCGGTCGCTGCCCTCGCGATTCGAGATCCAGACCATGCCGGCAGCTTCCGCGATGGAACGGTGGACGGCCTCTGCCCATCGCGCGGTCTGGTGATAGTATCTGGCTGGCGCCTTGATGATTTCAAGGTCGGAAACATTCCATCCGATGAGGTTCCGTCGGAACAGAGGAACTACGTCGAGGTCGCGTCGGGTTTCCAGGATTGAATGGGCAAGCCCGGTGAGCCCGCTTGCCGGCCAGGTCAACATTTCCTGGCCCGGGCCGATTGCGTGAAAAAGCGATTCGTAGGCTGCGACATCAAATGTGTGGCCGGCATACAGCACGGGTACACGGCGGCCCTCGGAGTCAACGATGGGTGCAAAGCGGGACACGCGGTCACCGGCATTGAACTGCGCGCTGCGCCAGGCAATCCAATGTATACGGTGCAGCCATGAGCCTGCTGGCAGCGCCTCGAGCGGAGGGATGGGCGAGAGCCGACGTGGAGGATCCGGAATGGAGAACTCCACGAATCAACCAACGTTGTCGGATGCAAGATCGGCTGCGGCCGCGAGCACGCCATTGATATCGTGCAAGGCGTCCTGGGGCACCGCGTTGTTTTCGATCCACCCGTTCTTGGAGGTGAACCAGAAGGCGATCTGCCAGGGTGACATGGATCCGGGGAGGGCGGCGAGAATTCTCGCGATCTCGGGCCGTGGCCGTCCGTCCCTGAACTGGAACGCCGGATAGTGATCGGCCCTTCCGACAGGGACGCCGAAGATCTTGCCTTGCCTCTTCCAGCGCGATGCGGGTTCGGAGGGGTTCCGGGTTTTCAGTCCGGATGCTTCTCTTATCTGCCCGCTGGTGAGGGTCTTGTGTTGTTCGAGGTACTGCTTTCGCAGCAGTGCGTTGTCGATTTCGAGTTCTGCCTGCGGGTCGGAGGGGCGAGCGAGGTCCGTCACGGCGGAAAGCAGCGTCTGTGTACGTTCTTCGCTCCGCGTCCGTTTTTGTTCCGGCGCGAGGCTCGACGCCAGCAGACGCATCATTCGGACTGCTTCCGCCGCGTCACCGGCCGGCACGGTCACGGCGACGACTTCCTCCTCACGCCGGTTTTCCACGCCCAACTCCACGCGCAGTGCTTTCGGCATCCGCGCCACCACGTTACGGGGAATGACGACCGGGTCGTTCATGTGGAGCCTCCCTGAGAAAGCTGATAACAAATATATATCGTTATTTTCATCGGGTGTCCAGAATCGGCAGCCCGATGCCGAGCAGGTGGAGTGGGAAGATTAGAGGCGGGGGGCGCGGGTCCATGCGCACCGCATATTCGATCATCTCCCGCCGCCCCCACGACTCCTCCCTGCCGCCGCGATCAGCGTGAACGCCAGCGCGCTCAGCCCGAGGCACGCCGCCGTGATGTACGCGTAGCCGTAGCCTTCCATGAACGCTCCCAGCAGCAGGGGGTTGTCCGCCACGTTCAACGCGGCGAAGTCCTGGGGCCCGGAGTCGTTGGTAACAGCCGCAAGCCGCATGCCGACGAAGGCGGTGGCGATAGCGGTGCCGAGGGAGCGGCCGACGCTGCGGATGATGGAAATGACGGACGAGGCGATTCCCAGCCGTTCGTGCGGGACGGAGCCGATGAGGCCGTGGTTGTTGGGGGTCTGGAAGAGGCCGAGGCCGACGCCGAGGAGGGCGAGCCGCGGCACGATCTCGGCCGGGCCGGAATCCGGACCCAGGTGGCTCATGGCGTACATGGCCACGGCGATGACGGCGGCGCCCGCGGCCGCCGGCGGGGTGGACCCGACGCGGTCGGTGAGCCAGCCGGCCGAAGGCGACACCACCATGAGCACCAGCGCCGTGGCGGTCATCAGGCTGCCCGCCTCCAGCGGGTCCATGCGCAGCACGAGCTGGAGCAGGAACGGCATCATCAACTCGTTGGTGCTCAGGGCCACGAAGGTGGAAAGGCGCGCGAGGTTGCCGACGGCGAAGGG
>JAPOOQ010000301.1 GCA_026713345.1 Gemmatimonadota bacterium
GTGCACAGGGACTACGCGATCAGCGGATCCAGGATCCGACTGTTCATGTTCGACGATCGCCTGGAACTCTATTCGCCCGGCGGGCTTTCCAATTCGCTGAAGATCGAAGACCTGCGGACGAGTCAGTTTACCCGGAACGAACTCCTGGCGTCGCGGCTTGGGCAGTGTCCGGTGGGAGACGTTCCGGGATCGGGCGGGCGACAGTACTTCATTGAGCGCCGGGGCGAGGGCATCGGAGTCATCGAGGACGAGACGTTCGCGGTTGCCGGACGCAAGCCTGTGTTCGAACTGATCGGCGAGCGGGAACTGAAGCTGACGCTTCCGGCGGCGAAGCCACCCCTGCCCGAGGGACTCGCCGCACGGGTGGCGGTTCGCCGGGAGGATTCGGGTGAACCCTTGCGGGACGTGCATGTCCTGCTCGTCTCCCCGAACAAGACCTATCTGGAAACCCGCACCGATCCGTTCGGATTCGCGGATTTCGAGCTCCATTCCAGATTGCCGATGACGGTGCTTTGCGCCGCGCCGGGGTTCCTGGCCGGCGTTGATCGCGGGTATCGGGGGGATTGGCCGCTCGACGTGCGGATGAGGCCGACCGAAGACGGGGGCTCGCTGATCATCGCGAACCGCACGGGTCGCCTCCCGGGAATTCGGGGGAGGCTGAACCCGAAGCTGGACAATCTGGACCGCTCCTGGCTGTACGCCGAAAACGTGGCGATCAACGACGGAATGCAGCCGCCGGTGCGGTTCAGCTTCGACGAGCCGGTTCGGCTGACGGACTCGGTCGGGGCTGTGGCCACCTTGTGGTTTCGGGAGATGGTGGGAGCTTCCAGCGTGTTTGACTATCGGTATGGGTGAGGTGGGTGGCAACTCCTTCCGTAGAAAGGACTATCCCGCATGATGGACAGAATCCACAGGTGCGCAGCCCTGCTCCCAGTGGGCCTCCTGCTTGCCGCTTCCCTGTCTGCCCAGGAGACCGATCCGGTCTCGGCACAGGGGCCCGCCGGGTTCTACATCGCCACCAACCTGGGCTCTACCCTTGCGCTGGGATCGGATGTGACCGCCATCGGGGCCAACCATCCCACGCGGTGCGACCGGTTGCTGTACGCCAATCCCGCCGAAGCGCCGGCGGAGGAAGCGTGCGCGGCACCGTTGACGGACACCCGGCAGGGTTCCTACGGATTCGGCCGCAACTCCGGAACGGCACATTCGCTGGCGCTCGGTTATGTGGCGGGCAGCCTCCGGTTCGAAGCGGAGTTCCTGATGCGCGCGCAGTCCGGAGAACCGGCGGATTTCAGTGTCGGGTCGGACGAGTCGCTGGTCGGCAAGGACACGGAGTGGAGCGCTTTCGAACCGCCGAACGCTGACATCTACAATTTCCGCTCGCGGCAGGCATTCCTGAACGTCTTCTACACCTTCTCCGGCTCCTCGGGGTGGGCGCCCTATGTGGGTTTGGGCGCCGGATCGGTGTCGGTCGACTTCGGGTACTACGTGGCATTCCACCGGAAGTCGCTGGACGAAGGCTATCTGGAGGTGTTCGGGGGCTCGCGGTTCGACCCCGACGCGTCGCCGGAGTGGCAACGCGCGGCGGCCGGAACGGTGAGCCTGATCGATAGCCCGGTGAACCGGAGCACCTACGGATTCCAGCTGCTGGGCGGTCTCGAGCGGGCGATCTCCACCCGCACCACCCTGGGCCTCAAAGCGCGCTGGACCTCCACCGGGACCGTGTCCGCCGCGCTGCCCTGGACGATGGTCCGCAGCCACCGTCCCGTCCATGCCGACGGGCAGACACCGTTCATCTGGAGCTTCGATTTCAACGGGCTCGGGTACCTGGGGGCGGCGCTGGAGATGAGGTACCGGTTTTGAGGAGGCGGTTTCTGACCGGTTGGGCAGCTATTTTGGCCCTGACCGGCGGGACCGCGTGTAACGACGGTGGTGTCCAGGTCTGGACCGATGGGGATTTCGACGACTGGGCGGGTATCGAACCTGTCGTGGTGGACCCGAGGGGCGACGTGTCGGCAGACTCTTCGGTCGATCTCGGTGGGGTGGCCATACAGGACGATCCGCGCTTTCTTCACGTCCTGATCGACGTCGGCGCCACGGTTACCGCGCAGGGGATGCGGGGTTCGGTCGAAATGGTACTCGATTCCGACGGCGACTTGTCCACGGGGGGGCCGTATGGTGGGGTGGAGGGTGCCGATCTGGCCATTGTGCTGTCCCGGGAAGTTGCTGCGAACAGCGACGCACACGGGGCCGGCGTGGGGATTCGGCGCATTGGTCCCGATGGTCCCGGCGAGGTGGAGGGGTCGGCGGCGGTGGGCCTGCTGGTGGCGCCGACGCACTCGTCGGATCGGTTCGAGCTGCGGGTGGCTCGGGCGGCGGCGGTGGGGATGGGGGGCGTGGTCGTCGGACGGTTGCGGTATCTGCGTGGGGGCGGCGTGGTCGACGAAACGCCGATCTTCACGCATGCGCTGGTCACGGAGCCGGGCGGCGATCCGCCTCTGCGAGGTGCCGATGACGTGGCCAGGGCGCCGGGCACGCACCGTGTGGTGGTCTGGAACGTGTCGTCGCGGAGCTTCCGGGCGAATCGGCGCGCATTTCAGCGTGTGCTCGCAGGGCTCGGGGCCGATGTGGTCCTGCTCGACGAGGTCTACGCCGACGTGACGATGGCGGAGCTGGTGCAGTTCGGAGAGGGGATTCGGGTGGGGGCGGCGCCGGACGCGTGGAGTTGGTGGCTGGCGTCCGGTGGGGGCCGCCAGCGCACGGTGGTGGGTGCGCGGGGACGCGAGGTGGGTGGGGCGGGGGGGCTGGCCAGGATCGGCTACGCACCGGGCGCGCTGGAAGGGTGGCTGGGTGGGGTGGGGGACGATCCCGAGTTGCCCGGGATGGCGCCACCGGCGGAACTGGCGATGGCGGAAGAGGAAGGCGGTCTCTCGGCGACGGGCGCCTGGGTGACACTGGACGGGCACGATGTGCTGTTCGTCCCGGTCGACCTTCAGAGCGCCGGGTACGACGGCTCCCCTCGCGACCGTCTGCGGGAGCTCCAGGCGCGCACGCTCAACCGCGCGGTCGCGGCCACGTTGGCCGAGCGACCCGGCGCCGGCCTCGTCATCGGCGGCGACCTTAATGTCGTGGGATCCGCCCGGCCCCTGGACGAGCTGCGTCGCGGCCTCGGAATCGACGGCGACGATCTGGCCATCGCCCGGCTGGAACGCCTGCGGGACCGTTCCCTGTCGACCTGGCGCAGCACCTGGGGCGATGATCCGTTCTCACCCGGTCGCCTGGACTACATCCTGTACCGGGGCGCCGTGCTGCGAGCGCAGCGGGCGTTCGTCTTCGACGCGGCGGACATGACAGCGGACGCTCTGCGCGAGCTGGGGCTCCGGGGCTCGGACACCGAGCACTCCGATCACCTGCCGCTGGTGGCGGATTTCACAAGGCGGTGACGGGGCGGTGATGGGTGGCCGGAGGACTGTCAGTACAGCAAGGACCCCATCACCGACTCGGCGAACGCGTCCAGCTCGGCCTCCACACCCTCCAGTATCGCGTCTGCGTTCTCGCCGCCCTCTACACCCTCCCGGAGCCTCGGGCTTCCCCAGAGAATGTCGATGGGGAGCAGCGTCTCCTCGTATTCGTAGGGTGGTTTGCGCCAGGCGAAGTCGTGCGGCGCGAGGGCACGGGCGCCGACGAGGATCTCGACGGCGGTGCGGACGGGCTCGAATGTGCCGGGGTCGGTGACGTGCAGCTGGGCGCCGCCGCAGAGCCTGCGCCCGTGTTTCTGGAAGGTCGGCTCGAAGTGGCAGGGGCGGAAGGTGACGCCGGGGAGGCGGGCGCCGGCCAGGCGGGCGGTGAGGGTGGCGGGATCCAGCCAGGGGGCGCCGAAGAGCTCGAAGGGGCGGGTGGTGCCGCGGCCTTCCGAGAGGTTGGTGCCTTCGAGGAGGACCATGCCGGGATAGACCAGGCAGGAATCGGGCGTGGGCAGATTGGGGCTGGGCATCACCCAGGGCAGCCCCGTGTCGGTCCAGGACATGTGGCGCTCCCAGCCGTCCGTGCGGATGACCTCGAGATCGCAGCCGATGCCGCGCTCGCGTTGCAGCCAGCGGGCCAGCTCGCCGCAGGTGAGGCCGTGCCGGAGGGGGAGGGGGTGGAGGCCCACGAAGGACTCGTATCCTTCTTGCAGCACGGGGCCTTCGCGCCGGAGCCCGCCGATGGGGTTGGGGCGGTCGAGCACGACGAAGCGGACGCCGGCCTCGGCGCACGCTTCCATCGCCAGCGCCATCGTCCACACGAAGGTGTAGACGCGCACGCCGACGTCCTGCAGGTCGAAGAGGAGCGCGTCGAGGCCGTCGAGCATCTCGGGGGTGGGCTTGCGGACCTCGCCGTAGAGGGAGTGGACGGGGAGGCCGGTAACCGGGTCGGTGTAGGGGTCCGACTCGATCATGTTGTCCTGCTTCTCGCCGCGGGCGCCGTGCTGGGGGCCGAAGAGGGCGCGGAGGTCGTAGCCGGCGCCGAGGATGGCGTCGGCAGCGTGGGTCAGGTCCCGGGTCACGGACGCGGGGTGCGCGATGAGTCCCAGGCGAGCATCGCGCAGTCCGAGTGCCTCGCCGGCGCCGTCGATGAGGCGTTCGAGGCCGGTGGTGACGGGTGAACGGGTCTCCGGGCCCGACGACGTTGGCGCCACGTTCACCTTCCCCCCGGGGGCGCCTCCCGCTGCCAGTAGAACGGCCCCGCCGTCACCTGCTCCGGCCAGATCTGGTCAAGCGTGGCGCCGTCGTAGAGCCGGCCGTTCATCATCACCCGGTGCACCGTGTTCGAGTTGCGGATGTCGTCGAGCGGGTTGGCGTCGAGAATGACCAGGTCGGCGAGCTTGCCCACCTCGATGGAGCCGAGATCACGGTCAAGCCCGAGCGAGTGCGCACCGAGGATCGTGGCCACCTGCAGTGCCTCGTGTTCCGTCATCCCCCCGGATTGGGTGGCCCACAGTTCCCAGTGGTACCCGAGCCA
>JAPOOQ010000302.1 GCA_026713345.1 Gemmatimonadota bacterium
CGCGCGGCGGGGCCGGGGGGCGGGGGAGGCGCTGCTGGCCCACGCCCTGGACGTCCTGCGCGAGCGCGGTGTCGGCTGGGTCTACCTGGCCGTGCGGGTATCCAACACCCGGGCCGCCGAACTCTACCGCCGCTTCGGCTTCCGGGAAATCGGCCGGCACCGATCCTACTACGCCGAGCCCCGCGAGGACGCCTTCGTCCTGGCGATGGAACTTACGCCCTGAAGTCGCTCTGGAGCCGGTCGAGAAGAGCCCCCTGATGCCGACGCATCCGCTTCAGCGTCGGCGAGCCCGGCAGCCGGACCGCTTCGCGCGTCAGATCGGACAACCGCAACGCCCCGTCCCGCACGGCGAAGAAGTCGCGGAACTCGTGCTCGGCGGCGGTGGCCAACACCCGGGTGACGCCCGTGCGCATCTTCCGGCGGGCGGACGGCGTGGAAACACTCCACACGGGATGCTCCGCGCAGATCTCCGCGATCTCCACGCGTTGCTTCCCCCCGGTCGCACGAGCCACCACCCGCGGGATGATCGCCTGGGCGATCTCCGCCGGACGCGATCCGTGATCGTAGGGGATCCAGCCCAGCGGGATCGAGTCCCAGTCCAGCGACAGGACCGGCCGGAAGGCATTGGCCAGCCCCACCTTCGGGAACGGGTTGGCGTCGATGACGAGCCCTTCCGGGGTCCGCAACAGCAGTGTGGGTCTGATCCTGCTCTCGGCAATCCCGTCCCGCAAGCTCTCACGGTGTTCTTCGAGTCCGAAGACCGCGACGCTGTATAGCTCGGTCTGGTCCTGAGTGAGCGACGTTTCTTCCCGCAGGTGCACGGCGCTTATCTTCGAGTATCGGTCGAGATCGGCAAGATCAACTTGTTTTCCCGAAAACACTTGAACGAATACGGAATGCCGGGATTCAGTGGACGTGAGGACCAGCACGGGATCTGCCGCCGCTCCGCGACTCCCCAGCGCGGTTCCGGGGATCCAGCGGTCACGATACCCCATCTGCCGAATGGTGCGGGGAAGTCCCGGCGACCCCCGGCACATCCCGATCAGGAGGTTGACGACCGCGAGTCTATAGCTGGAATACTTCACGCTTGTCCTGGTCCAGCAGGCGCACCCGGGGATCCAGGTGGTGCTGAAGGTTGGTGTAGAAGCGCACGACGGCGCCGCCGGAGGTTTCCCACGGGAGGAACAGCCTGACGAACTCCGGTGTGAACTCAAAGGCCAGTCCCTGGCCAAAGTTCAGGTCGACGGCGGCGACGCTCACGCTGTCGGGGCCCCGCACCACCGGCAGTCCCCAGAGCAGGAAGGGATTCGCCGACGAGAACACCATGCTGCAGAAGCGCTCCAGATGCCGGATTGGACGGGTCGGGTGCAGAGTCAGCGACCTGCCGTGCAGGATCCCGTCACGTCCGTTCATCCGTACCGCGTGGAGCGATTCGACCCGCTGGACCTGGCGGGCATAGCACCCCTGGAGGGCCGCGGTCAGCTCGAGGTGGGCCTGGAACGAGTTGCCGCGCGTGATGATCCTCCCGTCCCATCTCAGGTCGTCCAGGCAGAACTCGCTGTCGTCTCCGTACTCCGGCTGGTGCTTCACCTGCACGGTCGCAAGCGCAATCCCTTCGGCGAAGGCGCCGGGAACGCGCACCAGCGACAACAGGCTGTCGGCCTGCGTCCCCCAGACGCGGGCCTTCACGAATTCCGAGGAGCGCCTGTCGGCGCCGGGCTCGAAGTCGCGACGCTCATGACCGAGGGTCATTGCCACGGTGGACCCCAGTGCGGCCGCATTCTCCAGGAACTCGCCGGGGAGGGCCGCTCGGCCCACACCGCGCCGCGCTGCGGCGAGATTCGACACGAACCGGTCGGCCAGCCTGCTCACCGCACAGGTATGAAGCAGCCAGTGACGCGGATCCGCCCAGTCCACGTACACAAACGCCCGCCCGCCATCGTGTGCGATTTCGATCGTTGCCAGATCCGGATCTTCGGCGGGATGCACCCGCGTCGCGTACATCCCGCGCAGCACGGGGTCCGCGGCCATCTCGGCCAGAGTGACGAGCGCACCCGGATGCTCGCCGGATTTGGGGGGAACGGGTCCGCGCCCCTCCAGCAGATAGGTCTTGACCGGCACGGAGTCCCCGTTCCGGCGGGCCTCGCCGGTCCCGTCCGCGGGGATGCGTCTGATGTGGCCCTCCAGGAGAGAGACCAGATGGCTGCGGCTGCGAGCGATCATCCTGCGACGCTTACCCTCGTTCCCTCGGTGTCATTGGTGGGCATCGTGTAGGCAGTATATGTCTTCCGCTACCCCGCCCGCCACTTTTGGTTAGCATATACAAAGCGGAGGTAGACCACAGCAAAGGGGGACGGGCCTGAAGACCAATTCCGGCGATACCCGCAGGGTCCTCGTCACCGGCGGCGCCGGCTTCGTCGGGAGCCATGTGGCCGACGCGCATGTCTCGCGGGGCGATCGCGTTTGGGTGATGGACGACCTCTCTTCGGGGCGGCTCGAGAACGTTCCCGCCGATGCCGAGTTCGTGGAGATGGACATCGCGGACCCCCGCGCCGCCCGGCTGATCCGGGATGTCGGGTTCGACCTGGTCAACCACCACGCGGCCCAGATCGATGTCCGCGTGTCGGTGGACGATCCGGTCGCGGACGCCAGGGTGAACATCGCGGGTCTCCTCAACGTCCTCGAAGCCGCGCGCGCGTCCGGAACCCGGCGCGTCGTATTCGTCTCCAGCGGCGGTGTGGTGTACGGCGAACCCGAGACGTACCCCACGCCGGAGAGCGCGCCCAAGCAACCCGTGTCCCCCTACGGCGTATCCAAGCTCGCGGGTGAATGCTACCTCAACTGTTATCGTGAAATACATGGCCTCGATTACGTGGCGCTGCGGTACAGCAACGTGTACGGCCCCCGGCAGGATCCGCATGGAGAAGCCGGGGTGGTGGCCATTTTCTGCAACCGCCTGATCGAGGGCAAGTCTCTGACCATCTACGGCGACGGCGAACAGGTGCGGGACTACGTGTACGTGGAAGACGTGGCCAGCGCCAACCTCATGGCATCGGAGATGGCGCTGGAAGAACGGCCCGGCATCGACGCGAGGGCGTACAACGTGGGCACGCAGGACGCGACGAGCGTCAACACGCTGGCCACCCTCCTGGAAGAGATCGCGGGCGTCCATCGCGGCCGCGTGCATAGTGACGCGCGTCCCGGCGATGTC
>JAPOOQ010000303.1 GCA_026713345.1 Gemmatimonadota bacterium
ATCGGACATCGCCCGGGGAACGATTCAGGTATTCGGCCCCGGCGGAGAGTTCGATCGTTCCGTGGGGACGGGCACGCTTCCCGAGCTCATCAGGCCGGATCCGAACGCGGACGCCCTCTACGCGCAGGGGTCGGGGCCGGGAGAAGAAATCGACGACTTCAGCATCGGTCGAATCGACCTCGCGGCTGAAGATGCCGTCTCCGAACTCGTACTGCGGGCATGGCGGGCACCCCGCGAAGATCCCCCGGAGGAAGTATCCGCGGACGACTTCCTGGACAGCTCCGGGAACGTTTCCGCAGCGCGTATGCTGATGGTCGGCGGAGCCCTCGATGGCGTGTTCTTCGAGCCCACGCTGCGATGGGACATTCTGCCGGACGGGAGGGTCGCCTACGCAGACTCCTCGGCCTACGCCATCAAGGTTGTCGTGCTTGGCGGGCCGGAAGTCGAAGTGCTGTTGCGGCCGATTTCGCCCGAAGCCGTCACCGGTCCCCTCCGGTCGGCCGCCATCGAACGGGAGATCGACAGGTACACGGAGATACTCGAAGATCAGGGCGGCATGCCCCGCGAGTTCCGGGAGAGAATCGAAGAGCGCGGTTTCTACGCGGAAGTCCCGGTGATTCGGGAAATCCGGTCCACATGGCAGGGCGGCCTGTGGATTCGGCGCCCAGGAGAGCAGCCCTGGGACGACCAGGGCCCCATCGATGTTTTCGGCGCGGATCGCCAGTACCTCGGCACTTTCGCGCCCGGCGCCACTACGATGCCCGACGCCTTCGGCCCCGACGGTCTGGTCGCCTGGTGGGAAGTCGACGAGCTGGATGTGCCGACGATCGTGGTGAAAAGACTGACTGAAGAGTTGAGGTAGCGGCGCCCCCATGCGAATCCCCACAGTCCTGCTGACCACCATCCTGGCGACAGGCGTGCATGCCCGGCACCTGTCCTCCCAGGAATCCGTTTCCGTTACCGACAGCGCCGGCGTCCGCATCGTCGAGAGCCGCGCACCGGCCTGGCCAGCGGGTGGCGGTTGGAGCGTGGGCACCGAGCCCCTTCTGACCATCGGGGAGGTCTCGGGCGATCCGGCCTACCTCCTCGAACGGGTCTCCCATGCGCTTCGCCTCCAGGACGGGACCATCGTCATAGCCGCCCGCGGCCCGACCGAACTTCGCCTTTTCGACGCTGCGGGTGTGTTCATCCGGAGTCTCGGTGGCCGCGGCGAGGGTCCGGGAGAATTCGCGATGCTGAGCGAGGTCTGGGCGCGGGGTGACACGATTCTGGCTTCCGACGGCTTTCAGAGCCGGATTTCCGTCTTCGGACGCGGCGGAAATGTGCTCGAGACCATTCGGGTCGAGGTGGCGCAGGGAAGGGGATATCGAACGCCGCACACACAATTCGGCGATGGAGCGATCCTGGTCTTGAACGCGCCGTCCGGCGGCGTTGGCATTGGCGGTGGCGACGTAATCCCCGGGGCCGTCTGGAGGCTCGACCGGTATTCCCGGTCCGGCCGGTTCATGAACGAGATCTCATCCGTGCAGGAGTCTCCCAGATGGGAACACGGCATCTACGAGCTTCCTCCGGGCCTGTATCTGCCATTCTCCCTGGGACTCCCCCTGTACGCTGCGAGCGGGGATCACGTCTACACCGCCGGGGTAACCGAGGCCGGCATCCAGCGATGGAAGAGCGACGGAGAGCTGTCCCACGTAGTTCGATGGCCGATCCGGGAGCGCCGCGTTTCCAGCCAGGACAGGAGAAGGTGGCGCGAGGCCAATTCCACCGCGCCCGAGGGATACAGTCCTGCCGCGTGGGCCCGCTATGTGCGAGAGATACCTTTTCCGGAGCGGATGCCGTTGTTCGAGCGCCTGCTTGTGGACGAACAGGGCAATGTGTGGGCCAAGCGCTTCTCGCCCTCCTGGGAAGGGGACTCTTCCTGGTACGTGTTCGATGGGCAGGGCGCGTGGCTTGGTGAAGTCTCGACTCCCCCCGGTCTCCAGATCTTCGAGATTGGCGCGGACTACGTGCTCGGGCTCCGCCGGGACGAACTTGGCGTGCCGTTCGTGGTCCTGTTCCCGCTGGACCGCTAGAACCGGTACGTATAGCTCGCCTTCACCGCGCCGCCTCGCGACAGCGTGATCAGGTCGCGGTCGTTCAGGATGTCCTCGCCCAGATTGCGCCAGTTGTGGGTGTAGACCAGGAAGACGTCGTTGCCGGGCCGCACGATCCAGCGCATCCGCGCGAAGAGCCCCACGATGTCGCTGTCGTTGTCGTAGCGGACCTGGTTGGTGACGCTGATCCACTGGTTCGCGTTCCACTGACCCTCGACCTCGTACACGTCGGCGGTGAAGTCCCCCCGCGGGAGCGTCACTTCGTTGTGCTCGAAGTTGGTCGAGATGCTCACGCCCGGGTTGGGCCGGAAGGAAACTCGCGCGTTCACCCTCGTCCGGTCTCCGTCCCAGAAGCCGCCGCGGCTGAATCCGCCTCCACCTGACACACGGCGGTGGCCCGCGGTCCGTCCCTGCAGGCCCCAGTCCCAGGTCGTGTACTCGCCCGGCAGGATGTCGATCCCGTCGCTGACCTCGTACCCGTAGTCCAGGAACTCCATCGTGCGGGTCGCCTCGATCTCGATGTTGTCGCCGCTCTCGAAGTCGATCCCCAAGAGGTCGAAACTCCACTCGCGCTCCTCGACGACGCCCGTGTGGATATCCGTCAGGTTGCGGAACTGGACCGCCATGTCGAACTGCCGGATCCAGTCGATGTTCGTGGGCCGCGGGGCCCAGCCGATACGCGGCTCGATCCGGCGGAAACCGTTGCGCGTCACGAAGCCGAGCGACGGGCTGTAGTCGTCGCCGAACTCGCGGTAGGAGATGTGCGCGGTCCAGACGTCGTTCGGGAAGTTGAAACGAAATCCGCGCGCACTGAGGTCGTTCAGCGACCGCTCCACCGAGGGGTCGGGGTTGGAATTCCAGACGAAGAACGCCTCCACCTCGAAACGGTTGCTGCCCAGGAAGGAACGCGTGTTGAACTGCAGGTCGACCCCGGCCGTGTGACCATCGCGCGTCGTCGATCCGTCCGGGCTCGGCGACGCGGCACGGCGCGTGTAGATGGCGCCGAAGCTCGATTGCTCGAAGATCGAACGCTTGACCCGGGCGACCGTGAAGCTCTCCCGCGGAATGGTGACGTCGGCCGCGCTGCCCTCGTCAAGCCAGGTGTGCTCGGCCGTGCCGATCTGGTAGAACCCGAGCTCGTACCGCCCCACCTGGCCGGTCAGCCGGGTCCCGTACTGGATCGGCACCTGCTGACCCGAACGCAGCCCGATCCTCCGGGAGAAGAAGGGCGACGGGCCGCTCCTGGGTGCGAAGCTGAACACTCCCGATCCCTCCAGGAAGAAGTCGCGCCGCTCCGGGAAGCGTTGCGGAAAGCGGGTCAGGTTCACCCGCCGCTGGTCGCTCTCCACCTCGGCGAAGTCGGTGTTGATGCTGGCCGAGGCGCGCAGGCTCGATGTGACGCTGTAGTTGACGTCCAGGCTCATGTCGCGGGGAAAGGTCGTGGGGTCGGCATTGGCCGGAACATCCTTCCAGGTCGCGACCGCCGATGGCCGGGCCTCCAGCCCCAGGCCTTGTGAAAGATTTCTCAAGCCCGAGAGGCGCCCTGCGTAGACCGGCCGCCAGAGTCCCTCGTTGCGCCGGTATCCGCGCCAGAGGATCTCCTCGTTGCGGCGCCGAATGGTGC
>JAPOOQ010000304.1 GCA_026713345.1 Gemmatimonadota bacterium
CACCGACAGTGCCGGATCGCCGAAACCCCGGGGGACAACCCCGAAACTCGCGTCTCCGAAGTTGAGACGGTCCAGCGTTGCGCGTTCCCCGAAGGTCGACGTCAGACCGCTGACCGTTCCGAACCTCTCCGGTTCGAAGCGCGCAACCAGACGGCCCAGGCCGCGGCGCATCGCCCCGAGACTTCCCACTACCTCCCGGAAACTCACCGGTACGCCGAACCGGACATGGTGGACCTGGCAGGGGTCTCCCTCCACCGGCCCCGACCTTCCCACGGGCAGGCCGCCGAACGCCTCCCGGAGTGCCTGCCCGAGCCCGTGCGCGCCGCTGCGCTCCGGGGTTCTGAAGACCAGGGAGTTCGCCTCGTAGTCGAGGTGGACCCTGGTGATCACACCCGGTGCCGTCACGATCCGCACCACCGTGCTCTCGTGCAGGTCCAGGTCCTTGCAGAGGTCCCGGAAGCCGATTCGGAGAAGTATGGGGCGGGTGAGCGGCGTGAAGCCCCTCCGGTCGAGGACGCGCAGCGCCAGGTCGAAGCAGTAGCGGCGCAGTTGCTCCCCGCGCGCCGGGTTCTCCCGCGCGTCGCTGAGAGCCCGGAGATGCGCGAGGGTGGGCTCGTAGACCCAGTCCAGGATCACGAGTTCCGTGGTAAGGTTCAGGTACTTGACCTCCGCGGACCCCAGATCCACCGCCCGCGCCGAGGATGCAAACCGTCCGGCCACGACCACCGCGAGTCCGATGTCGCGGATGCGGCCTCCCGGATGGTGAAGCTCGTGGACATCGCGGTACTGGACCACCGCCCTGGTCAACGGCAGATCGCAGATGCCTGGCACGTCGGCCAGCGCATCGGGGCGGCTTTCCGTGGCGGTCACGCTCTGCATGTTCAGCTCCGTTGGAGGGCGGAGTCGTAGCCACCGGCTGCCGGTTTGCCCGCGGAAAGAAGCGCAGTTGAATCCGAGCGGGCGATGTACCCCGGCTGCTGGGGGGTCCAAATGATAAGCATTTGTTTACCCGGGCCGCAAGCCGTGGGTGCGGACACTTGCTGCATCAGGGCCCCGCTTCTATCATTAGCGTTCGATTCGGGAGCCCGCCGGGATCCGGTCCGCCCGCCGATGCAACGCGTGGCCCGGGCACACGGAGTTCTCGACCCATCTGCAACGCGGTACCTCAGCGGGGTGATCTGGTTGGAAGTCTTCGTCAAAGAGAACGAGAGCCTGGAAAGGGCTCTTCGCAGGTTCAAGCGCAAAGTGCAGCGCTCGGGCCTCTATTCGGAACTGCGCAAGCGCCGCTTCTACGAGAAGCCGAGCGCCCAGAGGAAGAGGAAGAGGGAGGCGGCGATTCGCCGCGAGCGCAGGCGCCAGCGCCGCGGCCGACGGTAGGCTGACAAGCGTGCCGCGGTGGCGGACGCACCCCCAGTCGCGGGCGCACCCCCGTGCGGAATCCGGCGGTAGGCGTCACACCTTCAGCGCGACCGGTCCCTCTGGCGTCCAGTCGTAGAATCCCGCCCCCGTCTTGCGCCCGTACCTACCCATCGTGACCAGGCGTTTCAGGAGCGGGGGTGGAGCGTAGCGCTCCTCCCGGTACTCGCCGTACATGATCTCGGCGACCTGGCAGAGGGTGTCGAGCCCGACGAAGTCGCAGAGCGTGAACGGCCCCATCGGGTATCCGCACCCCAGCGTCATCGCCGTGTCGATGTCTTCCACCGTGGCGACGCCCCGCTCGAGCTGTCGAATCGCGTCGAGCATGTAGGGGACCAGAAGCAGGTTCACGACGAACCCGGAATTGTCGCGTGCCGCGATGGGGACCTTGCCCACGCGCCGGGCGAAGGCGCGGGCCGCGTCGAAGGTCTCCCGGCTCGTCACGATCGTGCGCACGACCTCGACGAGCTTCATCACCGGGACGGGGTTGAAGAAATGGAGGCCGACGAAGCGAGCCGGGCGTGAGGTGGCCGCGGCCATGTCGGTGACGGTGAGGGAACTGGTGTTCGACGCGAAGATCGTCTCCGGCGGGCAGACACCGTCCAGGTAGCCGAACAGCTCGTTCTTGACGTCGAGGGACTCGACGATCGCCTCGATCACGCGGTCCCGGTCGGCGAAGTCGTCCAGCGAGGTGGTGAAGGTGAAGCGCGACAGGGTTTCGTCACGTGCCGCCGGGTCCAGCTTGCCCTTGCCGACCGCCCGGTCCAGCGATTTCACCACCCTCGCCCGCCCCGCCTCGAGAGCCCCCTCGTCAATCTCCCGCACGACTACATCGAATCCGGCCTTGGCCGCGACCTCGGCAATACCGCTGCCCATCAGGCCGCACCCGGCCACGCCCACTCTTCTGATCTCCAATTCGGATCTCCTCCTGTGTCTTGTCTTGTGGAACGGCTCGCCGCGCCCCCGCGCTCAGCGGTCCCTTCCCATCATCTCCCGGGCGACCCCGTGGAAGTGGCGGCGGACCCACCTTCGCCATGCCGGCGGCGGCGGTTCCAGTCCGCCCGGGTTTTCGAGTCCGTCGAGAATGCCCTCGACCTCCAGGTGAATCTCGCGGAGCCGCCGCTGAAACCCCCGGCCAGCCAGCACTGCTATCCCGAAGGCCGCCGCGCTTCCCGCCACCAGGCCGCCCAATGTGGCGGCTGTTAACGAAAACACCGTGGCGATGGCGGCAGCCACCCCGTATCCCACGGCCAGTCCTACGATTCCGCCGCCCAGCACTGCTCTGCCGCGGTAGTCGCCGCTCATCCCCGGATCGACCAGGATGTCGACCTGGGTGGCCCCGTCGGCGAGTTTATCGAGGCGCACTTCCACCAGGCGCGAGGCCGCCACGTAGTGCTGCCGGGAGGTGGAACTCGCGGCGCGCGCCACCCGTGACGCCCAGTCGATCGCGGGACGGTACTGAAGCAGGTCGTCCCGGCGGCGCACCCGCTGCAGCAGCTGGCCCCCGGCCAGGAACTCGTCGACTTCCCGGCGCACCGCCGCGCGCGGCCGCCCCACCGCCCTTCCCCCCCGCACCTCGCCCGGCGCGATCAGTTCGTGTATCCCGCTCCTCCGCCGGAGTGCGCGGCCACCCTCCGTGCGCAACTCCGTCAGCGCTCTCTGCACATGGCGCTCCGCCAGCCCGGCCTCCCGCCCGATGCGCAGCACTTCCGCATCGCTGAACTCCCCCTCGGCGCCGCCCGGTTCCTCCCCGGCCAGCTCCGACGCACGGCGCATGACCTGGTCGAAGTCCTGCCGCGATATCGCCCGTTTGTCGCTCATCGGTCCGGAGTCGTCCACCGACCGCTCAGTACGCCTCGACGACCACCGCACCACCCTGCCCCCCGCCGATGCAGGCCGCGCCGAGCCCGAAGCGCGCCCCCCGGCGCCTCAATTCGTGAAGAAGGTGCAGCGTGATCCTGGCCCCGGAAGCCGCGAGCGGGTGCGTGATCGCGATCGCGCCCCCGTTTACGTTGGTGCGCGCGGGATCGAGGCCGAGTTCCTTCTCGACGGACTTGTACTGCGCCGCGAACGCCTCGTTGATCTCGACCAGGTCCATGTCCTCCAGCGTAAGTCCCACCCTCGCCAGCGCTTTGCGGGCTGCCGGCGCGGGCCCGATCCCCATGATGCCCGGGTCCACTCCGGCGAAGCCCCAGGACACCAGGCGGCCGATCGGCGCGGCGCCGTTGTTTTCCGCCCACGTCCGGTCCGCGATCACCACCGACGCCGCCCCGTCCCCGATCCCGCTGGCGTTGCCGGCGGTCACGAGACCGTCCTTCCTGAAATACGGACGCAGCCGGGCGAGACCTTCAATCGTGGTGTCCGGCCGCATGTGTTCGTCCACCGCGAACCGGACCTCGCCCTTGCGGGTCCGCACGGTCACGGGCGCGACTTCGACGTCGTAGCGTCCGGCATCCCAGGCGGCCTTCGCCCTCTGCTGGCTGTTCACCGCCACCTGGTCGGCCTCCTCGCGGGTCACGGCATACTTCTCCGCCAGACCCTCCGCCGTCTGCGCCATCGTCAGGCCGCAGTGCGAATCCAGCAGCGCCTCCCACAGCGAGTCCTCGAACCCCTTCCCGGCCGGGCCGAGACGGAGGTCCCCCCAGCGGGCCCCGCGCACCACGTGGGGCGCCTGGCTCATCGACTCGGTGCCCCCGCAGAGCGCCACCTCGGTGCCTCCCAGCAGGATCTCCTGCGCGCCCGACACGATCGCCTGGAAGCCCGAACCGCACAGACGGTTGACGGTCAGCGCGCCAGCTTCCTGCGGGACGCCCGCCCGCAGCCCCACATGCCGCGCCAGGTAGATCGCGTCGGCGGATGTTTGCAGCGCGTTGCCGTAGAAGACGTGGCCCACATCGGTCGGCTCGATGGCCGCCGCCTCCAGCGCCGCCTCGGCCGAGAGCACCCCGAGGTCGGTCGCGGTGAAGTCCTTCAGCGAACCGCCGAAGGTCCCGAACGGGGTGCGCTTGCCGGAAAGGAAGACGACTTCCCTGTCGAAGCCCTGCGTTCCCATGAATCCTCCCAGTCGTTGTCGTTGTCAGGAAAAGACCCGCGCCGGGGCCCGCGGGTTCCGGATGTCGGCCCGGCCGCGCCGTGTAAGCTAATCCCGGAGCCGCGCGGCCATCCAATCCCCCACCACGGAGGTGGTTGCGCTTCCACCCAGGTCGGGGGTGGCAACGCCCTCCCGGATGGACGCGACGATGCACTCGTCTACGTCGGCGGCGGCCTGGTTCATCTCCAGATGCGCCAGCGCCAGCGCGACACACCCGACCGCCGCCAGCGGATTTGCAATTCCCTGGCCCGCGATGTCGGGCGCCGAACCGTGCACCGGTTCGAAGAGCGCCCAGGTGCCGGGATTGATGTTCCCGGAGGGTGCGAGGCCCAATCCCCCCGTGACCTGCGCGCCCAGATCGCTGAGAATGTCGCCGAAGAGGTTGGAGGTGACCACCACCTCGTAGCGCTCCGGCCGTCGCACGAGGTCCATCGCCATCGCGTCGACGTACATGGCGTCCTGGGCAATGTCCGGGAAGCCGGCGCCCACCTCGGCGAAGACGCGCCGCCAGAGCGCCCCCTCGTGCACAAGCGCGTTCGCCTTGTCCACCAGCGTAACCCGGCCCCGGCCCGTGGCCGCCGCGTGCTCGAAGGCCGCCCGCACGATCCGCTCCACACCGTGGTAGGTGTTGAGGCTCTCCTGCGTCGCGACCTCCTCGGTGGTGCCGGCCTTGAAGCGGCCGCCGAGTCCCGTGTAGAGCCCCTCCGTGTTCTCCCGGAAGAAGACGATGTCGGTGGCGGGATCGGGGTCGCGCAGCGGCGACAGCGCCGGGATGAGGAGCTTGCAGGGCCGGAAGTTGACGTAGAGGTCCGCGTGGAAGCGGAGGCCGAGCAGGATGTCGCGGATATGGGCGTGGTCGGGGACGCGGGGGTCGCCGAGCGCGCCGAGCAGCGCGGCGTCGTAGTCGCGGATGAGGCAGTCGCGCTCCTCGTCGGTGATGGCGATGCCGTCGCGCAGGTAGCGGTCCGCGCTCAGCTCCCACCAGTCGAGGGCGATGTCGAGGCCGTGCCGGTGGGCGGCCGCCGTGAGGACATCCGCGGCCACCGCGATGACTTCGGGACCGATCCCGTCTCCGCCGATGACCGCGACGCGGGCGGAAACGGTTGCCCGCACCCGCTCCGCTACGGGACCCTCCCGAACATGATATTGCAGCGCGGACAGAAGAAGTCCTTCCCCCGCCGGGCGAGCGGAGGACCCAGTTCGCCTCGGGGGCACAGCGGATCCAGCCCTTCGTCGGCCTGGAGCCTCACCTTGCGCCGCTCGCGCCACGTGCTGATCCGGAGCGGCAGCTCGAAGCGGAGCGCCGAAGTCTTGCATTCGAAGAGGACCGTGCTGGTTCCGTCGGCCTCCTGGCGCGCCCCCAGTTCCATGAGGAAACCGCCCATGGGGGACGGAACCTGGCGTCCGCTGCAGTGGAGGCGCTCCATCTTCTTGGCCTGGTCCAGCTCTTCGACGCCGAAGCCCTCGCGCGCGGGCCTGGCGCCGGCCTGCTGCTTGGTGGAACCGCTCAACTTGATGTCCTTTTCTTCGCCGCCCCGGCGACGAATCGCTATCTCTCGTACAGGTAGGCCGAAGTCTCGCGACGCGCCTCTCCGTCCACGCACACGGCGAACCTCGCACCGGACCAGATCGCCGCCCCGCCGTACTCGCCGTTCTTGTTCACTGCGTAGTAGTTCACGTTGAAGCCGGGCAGGCCGCGGTCGTTGCGGAGCCTGGGCTCGACGGTGAAGGTCACGATGCGCCGGAGCGCCTCCAGGCAGGCATCCGTGGGGGACATCCCGGCGCGCATCATCTCGATGACGGTGTGGGAGCCGCAGGTCTTGATCACGGCCTCGCCCCGTCCCGTCGAGCCGCACGCGCCCACATCGTTGTCCACGTAGAGCCCCGCCCCCACGATCGGGGAGTCACCGACACGGCCCGGAACCTTCCACGCCAGACCCGACGTCGTGGTCACACCGGAGATGTCGCCGTCCCGGTTGATGACGTTGCAGTTGATGGTCCCCTGGGGGCGAACGCCATCGTGCGAATCGAGGATGCCGAGGCCGTACGTCTCCTCGTCCTCGAAGGGCTCGTTCCCCGGCCCGGCGGTGTCGGGCACCAGGTAGTCGTCCCGGTCGCTCATCCTGGCGCGCCATTCGATCCACCTGCGGCGCGAACTCTCGGTCAGCAGATCCTCGATCTGGTGGCCCATCGACACCGCAAAGCGCTGCGCGCCCTTCCCGACCAGGAGCACGTGGTCGGTATAGCGCATCACGTCCATCGCCACGCTGGACGGCGTCTTGATGCCCTCTAGGCAGGCGACCGCGCCCGCCCCCCGGCTCGGCCCGTGCATCACCGACGAGTCGAGCTGCACCACCCCGTCCAGGTTCGGCAGCCCGCCGTACCCGACCGAGGAATCGCCCGGATCGCGCTCTACGATGTTCACCCCCTGGACGACCCCGTCCAGCGTGTCCCCTCCCCCGTTGACCACCTCGATCGCGGTGGCGACAGCTTCGAGCGCGTTGCCGCTCCCCACCGCCACGGGCGTGACCACGCTCCGGCGGACGGCCGGCGCGCCCAGAAGGGGCCCGGCCGAACCCATCCCGACGGCCGCACCGACGCCGACCCCGGCTGAAGTCTTCAGAAAATCGCGACGGCTTGTCATGACTGGCTCTCCTTGCGCGTGCTTTGCTTTGGGTTGCTGTCGACCGGGACGGGCCCCGTCGAGGGCCGTCCGACAGTCGGATCCTGTTCCGGGTAGCGGCTTCCACGCGTCCCGTCGGCGGATGCTCGAGGCTCCGCCGCTCTCGGTGCTCACGCGGGTTTATCCACGGACTGCTAGGCTTCCCTGGGTTCTCCCAGGAGGGCTTCGCCCGATTCCGTGATTACGGCCCCATCCGTCGACGCGTCGGCGGCGGCCGCGGACTCGGCGGTGGGGCGGGATCTCTTGAGCCGCGAGATTACGGGTTGGCAGAACTGCAGTCCCACCTTTTTCAGCTTCGCGAGGTCCGCCACCGCGAGGTCCGGATACCGCTCCGCCAGATACTCGACGGTCTCGGTCATCCAGACATCCTGATCAGCCGCTTCCGCGTTGAGGACACCACAGCGGTGGATATGACTGAACAGCTCGTCTCTCGCCCGCTCGATAGGTTCTTGCTTCGCCACTACTCCTCCTTAACTATTGTGCGCTTCGCCGGGAACCCTCCCTGCCGGCCGGACGCCGGGCTGACGAAGCCAAATAAACTACGCTACTAATCCGCCATGGCAAGAAAACCCATGAACATTCCCCCTCCCACGCCTCGGATCCGCCCGTGAGATTACTCGCTTCGTCGCTCTGCGACCACGCGGCCGCCACCCAGGACGGCAAGCTCGATGTCCACGGGATTTTCCACGATCTCTATGCTCCCGGCTTCCCGGCGCGCCAGGACAGCATGACCCTGGTACTCTCGCTGGAGTGGGATCGCAGCGACAGCGGGCAATACGGCTTCCGGGTCGACGTCACCGGGCCCGGCCGGCGACCGATCCTGACGGTGGAAGGGCAGTCGGAGGTGTCCCCGCGTCCGGCGGACCGCCCTCCGCCCAGGACCAGGCTGGTCCTTCCGCTCGAGGACGTGGTGTTCCCGGTCGCGGGGCGCTACGAGTTCAGGATCACCGCCAAGGGGCGTGCCCTGCGTGGCCCGGTCCTCTACCTGATCGAGGCGGCGGGGGGCGAAGCTACGGAGCAAGGCCCAGCCAGCCCGCCGACTTGAGCGCGAGCAGCCCCAGGCCGGCGACGGCCCCCAGCAGCGCCTCGTACTCCCGGTTGCGCAGGTAGCGCCCGGGGGAGAAGCCGGCCTTCCCCCGCGTCGCGTGACCGGCCGCGGGGCGGAAGCGCGGCAGGCGCGGCAGAAAAACCGGAACCGACTCCTTGTAACTGCGGTAGCCGTCTCCGAAGCGCTCCTCCAGTTCGCCCGTTTCGCGGGCCATCGTGCTTCCGTAGATCCATACGAAGTAAGCGAGGAAGACCAGCCCCAGCCACGGGCGACCGCCGGCGATCACCGCTCCCGTGCCGATCAGGAAGGACCCCAGGTACAGCGGATTGCGGGTGAAGGCGTACGGGCCCGAAACCGCCAGCTCGCGGTCCTTCTTCAGGACTCCGGCCGCCCAGCCCCGGATCAGAAGTCCGAACGCTACGAAGATGGCCCCCAGGCGCAGCGAAAACGGACTGGGCAGGGCCAGCCAGAAGAAGACGATCGCAAGGACCCAGGCGCTGCCGATGCGGACGCCGCGGTGGCTGGGTTTCAACGCCGGCTGACCGGGGGACGCCACCTGGGCGTGGAGTGTTTCCCGAAGACCGGCCCCGCAGCGGACGCTGCTTCGCGGGCCGGACGTGCGCCGCATTCATCCCCGCCCTCGGTGGGAACCCCCGGGGTGAACTCGGTCAGCTCCAGGGTCAGGGGGACGAAATACCTGGTCACCCTTACGTAGACTACGAGGCGTTGGTCGTCGTCGGAAAAATGGATTTCCGCATTGGCACCCCGGGGGAAGAGACTGCTCTCGGGAAGTATGGGCCGGACGACGATGGTGTTGAACGCACCCGCGCGGGTCTCGATGCTGTCCTTGCGGAGCACCGTGATCGAGATCGGGTTGCCCGCATCCTTGAAGTAGCGGTTGAAGGTGTGGTTGTCTCCGACTTCCAGGGGAAGCGTGCGCGCGAAGTACACGAAGGAGAGATCGTCGAGGGGCAGTGCGGATGGCAGCGCCCAGGTGGTGTCATGGTCAATCCGCTGGACGCGCCCCTCCTCCGGGAAGAATTCGTATTCCCGGGGCCGTTTGCCGTGCTGCTGTTCCTTGACGAAACGCAGAGAGATACCCCTCGCCGGATCCATCCAGCTGTAGATCTTGTCATTCAGCTTGAAGAGCCCCCCCCAACCGCGTCCCTCGATGAGGAATTCGAGCGGAAGGGCCTCCTGACCGTGGACCGTGTCGATCTGGCCCACTCTCATCACGGCCTCGCCGCTACCGACGCCGCGGGCTCGCAGCGCGTACTTCAACTCCTCGCCCGGGTGGAAGGGGATGTTCCCGCCCCAGGGGCCCACGGCGGTCAGCGAATCGCGCACCAGACCGCCGTTCTGCTGCGCGGCGACCTCCTGCAACGGCCCAACGGCGAGGACCCCCAGCACGGCTCCCATCACCGCGCCCACCGACCGCTCCGAGCGGCGACGCTCAGGCTGCACCGTGGCCCTCCGGCTCCAGCGGGGACACCCTTCTCACCCTCAGAATCTCCCGCACCGTGGCGAACACCCGCACCCGGCTGCGCCGCCAGCGGATATCGTAGCGGGGTTCCACCTGCACATGGGCCGTGCGGCGGGCGAACGGGGCCAGCACCTTCATCAGCTCCGCGTTGGCCGCCCACCCGTCCGTGGTCACCAGCGCCCTGTCGCGGGCGGCCCTCAGCGCCTTCTTCACGACCACGGCCCGATAGGCCCGGAAGCCTTGCAACGGATTGCCATCCGGCGCCCCCGCCTCCCGGCGCCCGAGCGCGATGCGGCCGAGCCAGCGCGCGAATCGGACAATGCGGGGGGGAGGCCGGACCATCGCTTCCCCTCCGGCTTCACCCGCCACGATGTCGGCTCCGCCCTCGAAGGTCCTGAGCAGCGGGCCCAGGTGATCGGGGTGGTCCGTGAAGTCGCCCTGCATGGTCACGATGGCGTCTCTCTTCGGATAGCGCGTCCGTCCGGCGGCGGCGCGCAGCAGTCTCTCCACCGCCGAACCGTAACCCACCGGCTGCCGCATCGAAAGCACGGTGAGCGGCAGCACCCGCCGGTACTTCTCCAGCAGGGCCGGCGTTCCGTCCCGGGACGCGTCGTCGAGGACGAACAGCTCGTAGTCCCGCTCCAGCTCCGCCATCACTTCGCGGATCTTCCAGAGCAGCACGCCGATGGTGCGGTCCTCGTCCCGGCAGGGAATGCAGATGTAGACCATCGTGTGGATCCTTGCTTCACGTTCGCAGAGCGGGCGCTACGGCCCCGGCCGCGCGCCCGGGAAGCCACGCGGGCGCCCTTCAAGATTAGCGCAATCCATAGTAGGACGCGTTCCCGAGTGGATGCCGTTGTCTCCGGGGCGGGAGACGGCCGTTCGTGGTGGGGTCACGCTGGCGGACCCGCTGGGCCGGCCGCACCGCCTTCGCGCGCCTGCGGCGGTGGGGTCTTCCAGCGCTTGTGCAGCCAGAAGTACTGGTCGGGGTAGCGCCGCACGTATTCCTCAATGCGCGTGGTGAACGCCTGGGTCATCGCGGCCACCCTCGCCGCGCGGCCCCCCCGCCCCCCGCCCGTTCCCCGCTTCACGGCCTCGTCGTCCAGCGCCTGCAGGTAGACGTGGTAGCGCGGCCTCCAGCCCGGCAGGCGCACCGCGAACAGGGTGACCACCAGCGCGCCCGACCTGAGCGCCAGGACCGCCGGGCCGCGCGCGGTCGAGGCCGGATGCCCGAAGAAGTCCACGAAGACACCGGCGCGCCGCGCGTCCTGGTCCCCCAGGATCCCCGCCAGACGGCCCGCCTTGAGCGCCGCCAGCACCCCGCGCCGACCCTCGCTGCGCGGGATGATCCCGAACCCGAGCCGCTCGCGCGACCGCGTCAGGTAGCGGTCGAAGAGCTCGTTGCGCTGCCGCGCCACCACCACGTCGATGGGGAAGCCGCGCGCCACCAGGGCGGCGCCGCCGACCTCCCAGTTGCCGAGGTGCGCGCTCAGCAGGATGACCCCCCGCCCCTCCCGCACCGCTCCCTCCACCAACTCCAGCCCCGTCACGCGGGTCCGCTCCCGCACCTCGCGGCGGCCCGTCCCCGCCAGCCGGAACACGGCCACCGCCTCGGCGCCCAGGTGTGCGTAGCAGCGCCGCCCGATGTCGCTCCGCCACCGCTCGTCCGCTTCCGGAAATGCGCGGCGCAGGTGGTCGCGCACCACGGCCCAGCGTGGGCGTCCCACCCGCGCCACCACCCAGCCGAGCGCGGCGCCGGCCCGGTCGGCAAGCCCCTCCGGCAGGACCCGGCACATCCCGGCGACGATCCGCAGGAACACGTACTCCACCCGGTGGCGCAGGTCCCGTCCGGTCACCGGAACTGGAGCTCCCGCAGCCGGCGGTACAGGCCCCCTTCCTGCATCAGTGTCTCGTGGGTCCCTGTTTGCACGATGCGCCCTCGATCCACCACCACGATCTGGTCGGCGCGCTGAATCGTGGAGAGCCGGTGCGCGATCACGAAGACGGTCCGCCCGGCGAGCAGCCGCCCCATCGCCTCCTGCACGAGCCGTTCCGATTCGGTATCCAGCGCGCTGGTCGCCTCGTCCAGCACCAGGACCGGGGGATCGCGCAGGATGGCCCGCGCGATGGCGATCCTCTGGCGCTGCCCGCCCGAGAGGGTTGCGCCGCGCTCCCCCACCACGGTGTCGTACCCGTCGGGGAGCTGCCGCACGAAGTCGTGCGCGAACGCGGTGCGGGCCGCCTCCTCGATCCGCTCCATCGGCACGTCCCCCATCCCATAGGCGATGTTGGCACGCACCGTGTCGTGGAAGAGGACCGTGTCCTGCGACACTACGCCCAGCCCGGCCCGCAGGCTGGCCAGGCTGAAGTCGCGGATGTCGGTCCCGTCGATCTCGATCGACCCGGCCGCGGGCTCGAAGAACCGGCCCAGCAGGTCGACGATGCTGGTCTTGCCGGCGCCGCTGGGACCCACCAGCGCCACGACCGACCCGGCGCGCGCGTGGAAGCCGATGTCCTGGAGAACCGGTTCGCCCTCGCGGTACTCCAGGCGCACATCCCGGTACCGAATCCCGTCGCGCACGCCGTTGAAGACTTCGGTACCACCTCGCCCACGGCTCTCGGAGGGCGCGTCGAGGAACTCGAAGACCCGTTCCGCCCCGACCAGCCCGGGCTGGATCAGCGCGGGCAGCTTGCTCAGATACTTGACCGGCGCGTAGAGCCTCGCGCTGAGGATGATGAAGACGATGAAGTCCTCCCCGGTCAGCGAACCGTCCTCGACGACCATGCGCGCGCCGTACCAGAGCAGGATCCCGGTCCCGAGTGCGACGAACAGCTCGGTGATGGGCCCCGCCAGCGCGCGCAGACGCACCGTGCGCAGGAAGGTGTCGAAGTAGCCGCGGGTCAGCGACCGGAAGCGCTCGTGTTCGTGTCGCTCGCTCGCGGTAGATTTCACCAGGCGGATGCCGGCCACCGTTTCCTGGATGTGGGCTCCGACCTCGCCCGCCATGTTGAGCACCTCCCGGTCGCCGTGGCGCAGCCGACGCACCAGCGGCCCCCAGATCACCATCGTCATCGGAATCACCACGAACGACGCCACCGTGAGCTGCGGCGAGATCGCGGCCATCCAGCAGACCACGGCCACGAATTCCAGAACCGACTTGAGAGACTTGATGAGTTCGGAGGTGACCAGCGTGCGCAGCTGCTCCACGTCGTGGGTCAGGCGCGACACGATCTGCCCCGTCCGCATGCGCCCGAAGAAGCCGAGGTCCAGCTCGAGCAGGTGCCCGTACACGCGGTCGCGCAGGTCGCGGGCGACACCCTGTTCCACGCACGCGGCCAGGTAGCTGCGGGCAAAGTCGGACGCGCTCTTGCAGGCGACCACGACCACGATGAACACGATGATCCCCGCCACCACCGCCTGCGGTTCGCCGCCAAGATCCACGAAGCGGCCCACGGTGAAATCGAGCGCCCGGTCGACGAGGTCGGATTCCCCCGCGCTGGCGCTGTCATCGCCGAAGATCGTGCTCAGGAAGGGAATGAGCAGAACCACCGAAAACGCGTCAAGCGCCGCGACGAGGGCCGTGGCGACCGCTGTCAGCAGGAGTATCCAGCGGTGCGGCCCGAGGTACGACAGGATCCTCCGCCAGAGGCGTGGGGTCACCGGAGGCGCGGCCTCATCACCGCGACCGGTACGATCATTTCTTCCG
>JAPOOQ010000305.1 GCA_026713345.1 Gemmatimonadota bacterium
AACTGGCTTGGGGTGTGGGGGGGGTGGGCCGCCGCTGCCGTGGGGGGGGTGGGGATGCGGCGGGCCCGCCCCCATCCGGTCCAACTCCGACCGGGCGATCCGCTGGACTTCTGGCGGGTCGAAGCCTTCGAGGCTGGCCGCCTTCTACGCCTTCGGGCCGAGATGAAGGTGCCCGGCCGGGCCTGGCTGCAGTTCGAGGTCAGACCCGCGAAAAGGGGAAGCCGCATCACCCAGACCGCGGTCTTCGATCCGCTCGGGTTATGGGGTCTGGTCTACTGGTACGGCCTGTATCCCGTCCACTGGCTGATCTTCCGCGGGATGTTGCGGGGGATCACGCGGGAGGCTGCCCCAACGCCTGGGACAGGAACGCGACCGCGCGCGGAATCGCCTCTTCCAGCGACAGGAAGTCATGCCCTCCCGACTCGTAGATATAGGCCTCGAAATCGGGCGGCCCGCGCCCCAGCGCCTCCATCGCGCGGATGAGCGACTCGGCCTGCGATACGGAGACGACAAAGTCGATGGTGCCGTGGTGGACCTGAAGCGGCGGAATGTCGGCCGCGAACAGGACGGATGAGCGGCGGACGAGTTCCAGGCGCGCCTCGGAGCGCGGCATGTCGCCGCTGATGTAGGGCTGAACGATCGTGGAGTCCAGGTGGGCGACCCCGGTCAGCCGGCGGGGTGTCCGCAGCGCCGCTTCACGGACGATCTCCCGCACCCAGGTGTCGAAGAAGTCGGTGGGTCCGAAGAAGCTGACGATGCGCTCCACGCGCTCGTCGCGAATCCCGGCCAGGAGCGCCACCCCCCCGCCCCGACTGCCCCCGAGCAGGTTGTAGCCGCCGGGCTTCGCCTCCGGTGTTGTCTCGAAGGCGACGTTGACGAGCGCGATCACGTCGTCGACGTCGTAGTCCCAGTGGCTCGACGTTCCCTCCGAAACCCACTGGGTCTCACCGTGGCGGAGGGGTTCGCTGCGGTAGGATGGCAGAACGTAGACGAAGCTCTCGCGCAGGTCCTCGCCCAGCCCCAGCGCGGCAATCTGCGCGTCGGCGGTCGATACCCCGCTTTCACCCCCATGCAGGTAGACCAGGATCGGCAGGCTCTCGTCCTCCGCGCCCGCGGGGGTGATGATCACCCCGTAGTGACGGTACCCGCTGACCACGTGCGAGACGACGCGCAGGTTGGCGTCCGATCCTCCCAGCGAGAAGTCCTCGGAGAGCTCGACGCGCAAGTCCTCGGCCGGGGCGCTGCGGCCCGCCCAGTCGGCGAGCACCACGTCCATCTCCGCCTGCGTGGCCGGGACGAAGAGCAGGTCCAACTCGGCCTCGAGATCGAGCGACTCCGCGGTGACGCGGGCGCTCGCCGCCCCGGATGAGACGGTGAGGGTCTGCTCGCCGGGATCGGGGCCGAGGACCCAGATCGCGGTTGCGCGGCCGCCGTCGTCGGTGGCAACGGAGGCCGAGTCGGCCTGGCCGCCGGAGGAGGGGGTGAAGGTGATCGCGGCGCTGGAGAGGGGGCGGTTGGCGTCATCGAGGACCCGGACTGCGATGCGCTCCTCGAGGGGGAGATCCTGAACGGCGCGCTGGGCGTCGCCGGAGAGGATCTCGATGGTGGCCGCGACGGGGTCGGGGGTGGTGGGGGGATCGTCGCCGCAGGCGAGGAGGAGTAGGGCGAGGAGGGGGAGGGCGGGGAGCGCCGGGCCGCGATGGTGGGCGGGGCCTTGGCGGCGACGGGGTGGTGCCATGCGTGAGGTGTCTCCGGGTGGGGTGGGGGGGCAGTTCGAAGCTACCACCGCGCCCCCGAGGGCCGGAAGTGCTGGAACAGGCGGCGCAGCAGCTGCAGCGCGGGTGTCGCTTGTGCCCCCAAGGCCCGGTTTGCCGTCCCGATCCGGTACGCCAGGTCCCACTGGCGGAAGAGCGTCCGATAGGCGTTCCAGAGGGTGCCGCGCGGGTCGTAGATGTTCGTCGCCTCGGAGGAGACGCCGTTGAGTTCGATTACCTTGAAGCGTCCGGCCTGAATTTCCTCCATGGTGTCGGCCCGAATGTCGTACCGTCCGAAGAAGAACCCGTCAATGCTGCGGCTCACCTCGTCGATCGCCGCGGCGAGCGTGGGGGTCTCCAGGTGCGCCCCGTCGCGGAACTCGCATCCGAAGCAGTGGTTGCCGCGCTCCTCCAGGACGACCTCCTCGGCCGGGCCGGGGACGCGGTCCATCTCCGCCCCCATGGTGCGCGCGAACACGCGGTGTTGGCAGCGCAGCCTCCGGTCGTCGAGGACCAGGTCTCCCAGCGACCGCCGCCCGTCCCCCGTCACTTTGGGCGCCCGCTTTTCGGTGATCCCGAAGATCTGCCCCCGCTCCTCGCCCGGAATCCGGTAGTAGAAGACGCCCAGCTCCTCACCCGGCACGTATTCCTGCACGATCAGCCTGCGGCCCTGCGCGGCCAGCCGCGCCTCCAGCGCCTCCTCGCTTCTCACGATCGCCACCCCCGCCCCCCGCTCCCCCACGTCCGGCTTGACCACGACCGGCAGGCCTCCCACCGCTGCGG
>JAPOOQ010000306.1 GCA_026713345.1 Gemmatimonadota bacterium
CAAGCTGGTCGGGTAGATCGCGTCGCCACCGGAGATGGCTTCGAACATGGGGACTCCCCCCAGCAGCCTCGGAACCCATAGCGGGAGGTCGCCGGACGTGAGTTGCTCGGCCAGGAAGGCCCGCCCCATGTACCCCAGCGCCAGCGTGTCCGCGCCGTACAGCATCTGGTCGGAGAAGATGAAGTCGGCGAACAGGATGACAGCCGCAAAGACGAAGAGTGCCGCGGGGACCCAGATGGGGATGTGGATTCGGTCTGTCGCCCCGGGCGGGGCGTCTGTCTTTTTCCGCATCCCGGTGTTCCTCCGTGTTAGCGCGTCGAAAAGGGTACGCCGGTTGTCCCTGCGATTCAAGGTGCGTGCGCTCCCCAATGGTCCTGGGATTGAGGGCGAAGCCCTGGCTGTTCCGGGTGGTCGAAAAGGCTTATCCTTACTAAAGTCACCCACCTGTTCCCGCAGCTTAGGCGCAGGCCTGCGGCCCCACCGAATGAACCCCACCTATCAGGTCAACGACCGCCGAACGTCCAGAATTACCGTGGACGAGGCGCACCGCGAATATGACCGAGTCACCGCTTTGAAGGGCGAGGCCACGGTTAGTGTGCCGGACGAGGCGGGATGGCCGCAGCCGACTTCGGCCAGGAGTTGAGGCCATCCATGGGTTCGTCCGAGCCGGGGCCGGCCGCCTCGGTACGGGACTGGACCGAGTTCCTGCGGGCCAGGGCGTCGGAGCTCGCCGCTGCTCCGTCCTACGCCGCGTCTCACAGGGCCTACCTGTCAGGGGCCGATGCTCCTGCCAGCGTGGACGGTTTTGCAAGCGCTCACATCGCGATCCTGCGCAACGCCACCGTGGAGCCCTGGTTGCCCGAACTCTACGCCGCGCTGCTTCGGCGAGGCGTCAAGGCAACGTTCGCCGTCGGCGACTACTCGGTCTACGAGCGCTATTCCTCGGCGCCTTCGGAATTGGGGCGGACGGAGCCTGATTTCTTCCTCGTATACCTTGATCCCGCGGAACTTGTGGGCGATGCGCGGCACGATCCTCCACAGGACCTGGAGAGTGTGCTCCTGGAGCGCATACGCGGCATCGTCGCCGGACTTCTGAGTCACACTGAGGCAGGCGTGATCCTTTCCAACATCGCCCCCGATCCCCACGGGATTCACCAATTGCACGGGGATCAGGATCCCGCCAGCTGGCCGCATCGCCGCCGCGGCATGAATGTCGAGCTGGCCAGGGGGTACTGCAGCGAAGACCGGGTGGCGATTCTGGACATCGCCCGCATCATCGGGGAATTCGGCACGGCGAGGGCCTTCGACACCCGGATGTATCTGACGGCGCGCAGCCCGTTTTCCGTGGACTTCCTTCCGCACCTCGCTAGTGCGTTCGCGGATATCGTTGCGGCGGAGGTGTGCGCGCCCAGGAAGTGCGTGGTCGTCGACTGCGACAACACAATGTGGGGGGGTGTTCTGGGAGAGGATGGTCCCGAGGGGGTTCGGATCGGCAGGGACTACCCCGGCTCGGCCTACCGCGAATTCCAGCTCTTCCTCGCGGGGCTCCGCCGCAGAGGCTTCATGCTCGCCCTCAACAGCAAGAACAACGAAGCCGATGTGCTGTCTTTCCTGGAGAACTCGCCGGATGTGATCCTTCGCCCGGACGATTTCGTGGCGCACCGGATCAACTGGCGGGACAAGGCTTCCAACCTTGTGGAGATGGCCGGGGAGATCAACATCGGACTCGACTCGATGATCTTCATCGACGACAGCCCCGTCGAGTGCGAGCGCGTGCGAACGGCCGTCCCCGAGGTCCAGGTCGAGCAGTTCCCGGCCGATCCCCTGGATATCCCGCGATTCCAATCCGGTCTGATGAACGTGGCCCGGCTCAGAGTGGGAGACGAGGACATTGCACGGACCGAGTCGATTCTTGCCAATGCCGGGCGCGAACGGCTGCGCAGCGAGGCCCCCGACATGGAGTCGTTCATCCGGAGCCTCGACATCTCATTGATTGTTGACTGCCAGAACCGGGCCGCCGTCCAGCGCATCAGCCAGCTCACCCGGCGCACCAACCAGTTCAACCTGACGACGAGGCGCTACGGAGTGGGTGAGGTCGAGCGCCTGATGAACGATGGCAGGGTGTATGGCATGAGCATGAAGGACCGATTCTCGGACTACGGGATCATCGGCGCCGCCATCGTCAGGTTCGATGCCGAGGGCGACTGGGAGATCGACTCGTTCATGCTCAGTTGCCGGGCCTTTGGCCGCCGGGTCGAGGATGCCCTGCTCGCCGCATTGCTCGATGACGCGCGCGCGGCGGGGGCCGAGATGGTCCGGGCCCGGTTTGTCGCAACACGAAAGAACGAGATGACCCGCGACTTCTTTCCGGGTCGCGGTTTCGAGGTGACGGAGGAGTCGGAGGGCGAACGCAGCTTCGAGTTCGCAGTGCGGCGGCTGCCCGCCAGCGCTGTGCCGACGCTGTTTCAGATTCAGCGCAAGGGGCTTGTTGAATGACCGGAAACGGCAATGCTGCCACGGTACTGGAGAACATTTTTCGGAGCGTCTTCCGCCTTCCGACGGAGTTGGAAGCCGATTCCCTGGCCGTTGGGGCTCACGGCGATTGGGATTCCATCGCCCATCTGAATCTGATCCTCGCCATCGAGCAGGAGTTCCGCATCATGCTGACCCCGGAAGAAGCGTCGGCAGCGCAATCCTTCGCGGACATGCTGGACCTCGTCAGACGAAAGACGGAGGCGCGGTGAGCAGCCCACGGACCGGTGGCCGGAGACTGCTGGCATTGCGTTTCGATGTGGACTCGGTGACCTGCCTTGAAAGAGGTATCCCCGGCCTCTTGAAGCTGGGTGAGCGCCACGATGCACGATTCACCTTTTTCGTCAACATGGGGCGGAGTTTCAGCTGGAGGCACACGGTCGCCAGGACCGCGGCACGAATGCGCGGTGGGCGATCCGAATCGAAGGCCAATGGTTCCCCGTCACCCCACAAGCTGCCGGCAACCGTGAAGCTGGGCCGGACAGGGCTGCTCAAGACCCTGCTGTTGAATCCGCCGCTTGGCCAACGGTACCGCGCGACGCTGGACGAGGTCGCGGCCGCGGGACACGAACTCGGATTGCACGGGGGTTCGAACCACGCGACGTGGCAGTACGCGCTCGACGAATTCGGAACGGATGGCCTTGAGAGGCTCTTTCGCGGCGCGTTCGAGGACTTCCGGAGCCGGTACGGTGCGCCGCGGGGTTTTGCCAGTCCCGGCTTCCGCTACGGGCGTCCACTGGAAGCTGCTCGACGCGATTCTGGACGAGGTGTCGGCCGACTACGACCTGGTTACCGTCGCGGAATACCTGCGGCGCTACAGAGAGGCCACGAATAGTGCGTAGACTGATTCGCTACCTGGCGTCGATGCTGCCGTTTCCCCTGGGACTCCGGGCCTCGCTCTACCGGATGAGCGGGATGTCGATCGGGCCCATGACGACCATCGACCGCAACCTGCACGTGACGCGGCCGGACCTGGTCACGATCGGATCGCGGGTGACCATCGCTAACGCGGTCTCGATACTCGGTGACGTGACCGCTGTTCACTCGGGACTGGAAGAGGCGTACGACCTCCGCAAGACTGCCCCGGTCGTCATCGAGGACGACGCGTACATCGGAGTGAAGGCGACCATACTGCCAGGGATCCGGATCGGACGGATGGCCACCGTGGGTGCGAATACACTGGTGATTGCAGACGTTCCGGCCTACGGCGTGGTGGTTGGTGTCCCGGGCCGTGTCATGATGATCCGGCCCCGGCCGGAGGGGGCGGAGCCACCGGACGACGAACCACTCGCGAAACGCCGAGGCACTGGCTCCTAACAGCCGCGCGCGACTGCGAGTCTGGTACCGCGAATCACCTTCACCGCAATCTCTCGGGCGGCTTCATCGACTGCCCGGCTGACGTCCTCGAGCATACCGTAGTCGTGCCAGACGATCGTGCCGCCCGGGCGAACGACGCGGAGGGCGTTGCGGGTGTCCGACACCGCGTATTCGTAGGTGTGGCAGCCATCGATCAGAATGAAATCGAACGGACCGTGGCGATCCCAGTCGAACTCGGCCGAATCGCCCCACAGCTGAGTTACCTTGCTCCCATGCCGGGAGCCCTTGAACTGCCTTCCCGTATGGCGCCCAGTGGCGGCATTGTAGTGAATGCCCGGGACATCCAGGGCGTAGCGTTCGTTCCAGTCGGGGGGCAGGTCCAGGGTGAACACCGTGGCGCCGGCCGGCGCGTTCGCGGCCATGTTGACGGTGGTGTTCCCCTCGAAGGTTCCGATTTCGAGGATGCGCATCGGCTTGAGAAGACGGACCATTGCTGCAATGGCCAGCACCTCCGAGGCCGTCATCGACAGAAGCGGCTCCCTGTCGAAGCCCCGCACCAGCTCGAGATCTACGTTCTCAATACCCGGAAACACCGAGTCGATGGGTTCCCTCTTCAGGCTGCCGAAGGACCACCGCACCATGCGCCGGAATTCCGCGTCGGGTGACTCCTTGAAGAACGGGCTGTAGCGGGTCGCCAGCATCCGCCAGGCCCTGACCGGATTGCGCACACTCTTGACGATCGCGTTTCTCGTCCGACCGACGAGTTGGGTCATCCGGCGCCGTCCGGAAGTCGCGCGGCCATCCCAGGCGACCGACCTGTCCCCGGTATCGCTCGACTCCGTCACCTCGCTACCCTTATTGGTCCATGATTCATGTCGTGTCTGCTTTACATAATGTAATGTTTACATTACTATGCTTCGGCCTGCATCCGCCAACTTCCCATACACCGCCAAGTGCCGGTCCACCAGCCGCTCGTTGCTCCACCGGGCCACCACCCTGCGGCGCCCGGTGACCCCGCGCTCGGCCAGCCCTCCCGCTGACAGCAGTTCGACTACCTTCGCCGCCAGCCCTTCGGGGTCGCCGGGCGGGAAGAGCCCGCCGACTCCGTCGTCGACGATCTGCGGCAGGCCGCCCACCGCCGAAGCCGCCACCGGAACTCCGCATGCCATGCACTCCAGCGCCGCGACCGAGGTTGCCTCCATGAGCGAGGGGAAGATCGCCAGGTCCGCCGAACACAGAAGCCCCGGCATATCCGCGTGGGGGCGGGCGCCGAGAAACTCGATCCTTTCGGCGACTCCGAGTTCC
>JAPOOQ010000307.1 GCA_026713345.1 Gemmatimonadota bacterium
ACGAGCATCCCGACGCCATCGGCGGGGGTGTCCCGGAATACGGCCGTGACAGTCACGCGCGCACCGAGGTTGGAGATCTGTACGCCGATCCCCGCATAGTTGCCGGTATTGGTCTCCGTGAACTGCCCGTACTCCTCTTCGGTGAAGACGGTAGCGTAGGGATCGTCAAGCTGTTCGATGAGGCCCTCGAGGGCGAGTTCCCACAGCGTCGAGTCGCCCGGGGCGGAGACGTGGTTGCGGGAGATCCTTTCGAGGGCGTGGAGGAAGATCAGGGCGCCTTCACTCGCGGTGTCCACGCTCGGCGGTCCGTTGCGGCCCGTGCGCGGGTTCTGGGCGCTGAGAGGGGCCGCCAGGACAACCAGGGCAGCGCTGAGACTGATATAGCGGAGTATTCTGGACATCTGTGCTCGCTCTTTCGGAATTGCGGAACCTGATAGATAATGGAACGAAGTCCGTCATCAGGGGCCACCCCCGACTTCCATCGCCCTCAGTCCAAGGCCATTCGGATACGCTCAATGGGTACCGGCCAATCCTTTCGAGTCGCGCTCTGCCAGCTGAAGCCCCGGAAGGGGGATGTGGGCGCCAACGTGGCAGCGGTCACGGATGCGCTCCCCGCCGGGGCCGACCTGGCCGTGTTTCCGGAGACGGTGCTGTCCGGGTACTTCGTGGAAGGTGCGGCGAGGGAGGTGGCGCTTACGCGGCACGAACTGGTCGAGGCCCTGGGAGCACCCCCCGACGACCGCCATTGCGACGTGGCGCTCGGATTCTACGAACGCGGCCGCCGGGGCGTCTACAACAGCATCGCCTACCTCACGCCCGCCCGAGACCGGTACGGGATCGTGCACGTGCACCGCAAGGTATTCCTCCCGACCTACGGGCTTTTCGAAGAGGGGCGCTTTGTGGAGCCGGGTCGCGAGGTCCGCGCCTTCGACACCCGCTTCGGCCGTATGGGCATGCTCATCTGCGAGGATCTGTGGCACTCGCTCACTCCTTCGATCCTCGCGCTCGACGGCGCGGAGCTACTGCTGAGCGGGTGTGCATCGCCGGCGCGCGGCTTCGGTCCGGCATCCCCGCTCCCGGGCAACCTGGATGAATGGGACCGGATCGCGGCCCGTACTTCCAAGGAACACGGGGTCTTCGTGCTCCTGGCCCACCTTGCGGGTTCCGAGGGCGGCAAGCTCTTCGCCGGCGGATCCTCCGCGTGGTCCCCCGACGGGTCCCTGATGGCGCGCGCACCCCTCTTCGCCGAGGCGACGACCTGCGTCACGGTGGACACCGGCGACATCCTGCGGATTCGCCAGGAATCGCCCCTGCTCGGCGACCTCAGCAACGCGCTGCCCCGGCTGCGTGCGTCCCTGGACAGGGCCTGGGCCGGAGAGCAGTCGCCGGGAGGAAGCGACGGGGGTCGATCGCGGCGGCGCACGGCGCAGGAGACCGCGGAGGGGGAAGGCACAAGCCGAACGCCTTCCGGGGACGGGCCGCGCTTGCCGGGCCACCGGCATCCAGAGGCACGGCGCAACGTCCCGGACAAGCGTTCGCACCCGACCCGTCCGGACACCTCCGACCTCGAGGCGATCGCCATCGATCCCGGGCTGGTGGAGCTGGCTCTCGTCGAGTTCATTCGCGACGAGGTCGTGCGGCGGCGGGGCTTCGAACAGGTGGTCATCGGAATCTCGGGCGGGGTGGACTCCGCCGTGTCGCTGTTCCTGGCGTGCAGGGCATTGGGACCGGAGAACGTGCATGGCTTCCGCCTCCCGTACGCGACCTCCAGTTCCGAGAGTCTGGAGCACGCCCGGCTCGCGATCGAGGCAGCGGGTGCCCACGAGCGCACGCTGTCGATCACGGGGGCAGTGGACGCCTACGTCACCGAACACGAACCCGAGGTCACTCCGACCCGGCGGGGGAACCTCGCGGCGCGGCTGCGGTCGGTCATCCTCTTCGACCAGTCGGCCAGGCTCAACGCACTCCCCCTGGGGACGGGGAACAAGAGCGAGCGCCTGCTCGGCTACTACACCTGGCACGGCGACGATTCGCCCCCCATCAACCCCCTGGGGGACCTTTTCAAGACCCAGGTGTGGGATCTCGCCCGGCACCTGGGCATCCCCGCGACGATCGTCGACAAGCCCGCGAGCGCCGACCTCATCCAGGGCGTCCACGACGAGGACGAACTGGGGATCTCCTACCACCGTGCGGACCCGATCCTGCACCACCTCCTGCGCGGCCACAATCCCGCGTCGCTGGCCCGCCTCGGCTTCGACGAGACGGAGGTCCGGATCGTATGGAGGCGCCTTTCCTCGACGCACTGGAAGCGGCGCCTGCCCACCGTCGCGCTCCTCTCGGAGACCGCGATCGGGGAGTCGTACCTGCGGCCGGTCGACTACTGAGGCACTGAGCGGGACGCCGTCGCAGGTCCTCCGGGACCGGCAGGGCTACCTCCCCGCAATCCGGCGGCGAAACGAGTCCAGCAGCGGCAGGGGCGTCAGCTCGCCGTCCATGATGCAGGCCAGCTCCTCCTCGCGGCGCCAGTGCGCCTCCAGCTCCGCCAGCTCCATGGCCAGCAGGCGCCTCTCGGTCTCCTCGTGCACGGCGATCTCCAGCGCGACCCGCCCTACCCGGCCCACGTCGCCGAAGGGACGGTCGCGCTTGAGGATCCGCGAGGGCAGCCGTTCCGGCCCCCCCGACGCCTCGATCAGGCCCACCGCATGATCCACCCGCCGGTCGGAAGCACCCGAGAAGTGGTGGTAACCCAACAGCTTCCGCAGCGTGCGGTTGGCCTCCTGTCCGGTCAGCAGCAGGCCGCTTTCCCGCGCCCGGTCGCATTCAGGGCAGGAGATGATCAGGCCGGGCGACTCCTCCTCGGCGGTGAGGACAAGGCCGCCCCGCTCCGCATAGCGGATCCGGCTGATCGGCCGCCCACAGCGCATGCAATCGCCCTTGCCGCGCCAGGCCGTGCCCCCGAACCTCAGCCAGCGGGCCCCGCCGGTCACCACCTTGGGCGCATTGTCCCAGACCAGCCAGGCACTGATAAAGCCGATCCCGCCGGTCGCCCACGACCCCGCGATGGCCGCCGCCGCGCCGATTGTCCCCGCGGCGGACAGCTTGCGGAACCGTTCGCGGCGCTGCCTCAGCTCCCTGCCGTAGCGCCACCAGGCCTCTTCGCGGAGCTGGGCACGTCCGACCCGCACGATCTCGAGGGGACCGGCCCGCATCAGCGCCACGTTGTCCGTGCGCGAGAGGACGCGCGCCTTGTCCCGCACCAGCTTCTCGAGCTCCTCGAGCGCCTCCCAACGCGACTCGATCGGGACGAGCGACCAGCGCGAACACGAGCGGCAGATCAGCCAGAGGCGCCCCTTTTCAGGGTCATAGGCGACCTTCCGCCCCCGGTTCAGGTGCTCGAGGGCGTCGTTGGCAACGAACTCCTGGTCGCAGACGAGGCATTTCCGGTACATGCTCATGGTTTCGGGCCTTATTATACCCGGTGGCGTCCGTCGCGCACATTCGGCGCGGCGGAAGCGAATGGGTTACACACTCGGGGGCGTGCACATACATGCTGGCGGTCATAGACAATTACGACTCGTTCACCTGGAACCTTGTCCAGATCCTCGGCGACCTGGGTGAGCGACCCCGGGTGTACCGCAACGACGAGGTGACTCCGGGCGGGCTGAGGCGCGCCGGGGTGACCCGGCTGGTCGTGTCGCCGGGACCGTGCACTCCCGCCGAGGCGGGGATCAGCGTGGCGGCGATCCGGGAGCTGGGCCCCGCCGTGCCCGTTCTCGGAGTGTGCCTTGGCCACCAGGCGATCGGCGAGGCCTTCGGCGGCCGGACGATCCACGCCGCAAAGACCGTCCACGGCAAGACCTCGATGGTGGTGCACGATGGGGGCCCCCTCTTCAGGGGGATCTCCTCGCCGATGACGGTGACGCGCTACCACTCCCTGGTCACCGCGCCCGACCTCCCGGACGAACTCGTCGCCATCGCCTGGAGCGCGGACCCTGCCGACGAAGGAGAAATCCAGGCGATGCGTCACCGGCACCACCCCATCTGGGGCGTCCAGTTCCACCCCGAGTCATGGTTCACCGAGGGCGGCCGGCGACTGCTGGGGAACTTCCTTTCGCTTGCCACCGACGCCCCTCGAAGGTAGCTTTAGGTCCGTGAATGTCACGGCCTTATCGTTGTTCCGCACCCCTGTGAGGGTGCCGTTTTGAACCGCGTCCTCGCTGTCATCCCGGCGCGGATCGGGTCCTCCCGCCTCCCTCGCAAGCCCCTGCAGCCGCTGCTCGGCACGCCCCTCGTGATCTGGGTGTGGCGGCGAGCGCAGGAGATGCCCTTTCTCGACCGCGTGCTGGTCGCCACCGACTCCGTGGACGTGGTCGACGCGTGCCGCCGGGAAGGGGCGGATGCGCTGCTGACCTGGAACGGGCATCCCTCGGGCACCCACCGCGTACAGCAGGCGGTGGACCTGATCGAGGCGCGGTTCGCGGTGGTGGTGAACATCCAGGGGGACGAACCGCTGGTCTCCGCCGAGGCCGTGCAGGGAGCGGTCTCGATGGTGGAGGCGGGTTTCGATGTGGGCACCTGCGCGGCGCCCATCACGAGCGAAGAGGAGTTCCTCGATCCCGCGGTCGTGAAGGTCGTCCGGGACGCTACGGGAAGTGCGTTATACTTCTCAAGGGCGCCGATCCCGCACCGGAGGGACGACGACGCCCCCGGGGAAGGCGGCGGAGAACCAAGGCTGCGGCATATCGGCGTCTACGCGTACACCGCAGGGGCGCTGGGGCGTTGGACCAGTTGCAGTCCATCGCCGCTGGAAACGGAGGAAAAGCTGGAACAGCTGCGCGCCCTGGAGCACGGGATGAGCATCGGCGTGGCGATCGTGCACGACGCCGGCGGCGGTGTGGACACGCCAGAGGACCTGGAACGGATGGAGCAGCGCATGCTCGCCCTGGGGTACGGACAGGATCGCCGGGGGCGCGGGGGGGCCGGCAACGGGGCCGTGAGACGACGACAACGAGCGACGGAAAGGCAATGACCTCAATCGAAACCGGTCGGACCAGGTACATCTTCGTCACCGGCGGCGTGGTTTCGTCGCTGGGGAAGGGGATCGCCGCGGCATCGCTCGGCGTGCTCCTCAAGGAGCGCGGGTTGCGCGTCACCCTGCAGAAACTCGATCCCTACATCAACGTCGATCCCGGCACACTGTCGCCCCTGCAGCACGGCGAGGTGTACGTCACCGAGGACGGCGCCGAAACGGACCTCGACCTCGGCCACTACGAGCGCTTCATCGACGCCAACCTGTCGCAGGCGAACAACACCACCTCGGGGCGCATCTACCGGACGGTCATCGACCGTGAGCGCAGGGGGGACTACCTCGGGCGCACCGTACAGGTCATCCCCCACATCACCGACGAAATCAAGCGGTCCGTGCGCGTGCTCGCCGAGGGCCACGACGTGGTGATCAGCGAGGTGGGCGGCACCGTCGGCGACATCGAGAGCCTTCCGTTCCTGGAGGGGATCCGCCAGTTCCGCCAGGAGGTGGGACCGCGGGCCCTGCACGTCCACCTCACGCTCGTCCCCTACATCCGCGCTGCCGGGGAACTCAAGACCAAGCCCACCCAGCACTCCGTGCGCGAACTGATGCAGACCGGGATCCAGCCGGCCGTGCTGGTCTGTCGCACCGAGCACCCGCTCGACGACGAGATCAAGGCGAAGATCGCCGGCTTCACCAACGTGGACCCCGCCGGCGTGATCGAGGCGCTCGACGTGGACACGATCTACCAGGTGCCGCTCGAGTTCCGCAGGCAACGCCTGGACGACTTCGTTCTGGACCAATTCGGCATCGAGGCGCCCGCCCCCCCGTCCGACCTCGCCGAGTGGACGCGGATCGTCGAGCGCATCAAGTCTCCCAGGGGGCGCACCGTGCGTATTGCCGTGGTGGGCAAGTACACGGCGCTGGTCGACGCCTACAAGTCCATCGAGCAAGCGCTCATCCACGGCGGTATTGCGAACGACGTCAACGTCGAGATCGACTGGATCAGCGGCGAGAAGCTCGAGCAGGGGCTCGATCCCGCCTTCCTTGTTGGCTATCACGGGCTGCTCGTGCCCGGCGGCTTCGGCATCCGCGGGATCGAGGGGATGATCACCGCGATCCGCTGGGCGAGGGAGAACGGACTGCCCTTCCTGGGGATTTGCCTCGGCCTCCAGTGCGCAGTGATCGAGTTTGCGCGCAACGTTGCCGGACTGGCCGGCGCACATTCCTTCGAGTTCGACCGCGAAAGCCCGCATCCGGTGATCTGCCTCATGGACGAGCAGCGCAAGGTCACGACCAAGGGCGGCACGATGCGGCTCGGCTCCTACGAGGCCAGGCTGGCGCCGGGGTCGCTGGCCGCGGAGGTGTATGGCGGCTCCGGGATCACCGAGCGGCATCGCCACCGCTACGAGGTCAACAACGACTACCGCGCCGTGCTCAAGGGGAAGGGGATGAGCTTTTCCGCGACCACGACCGATGGCAAGCTGGTGGAGATGGTCGAGCTGCCGGGGCACCCCTGGTTCGTCGGCAGCCAGTCGCACCCCGAGTTCAAGAGCCGTCCCGCAAGCGCCCACCCGCTCTTCGCCTCCTTCATTGAAGCGGGTGCCGCACGGGCCGCCGGGACGGTCGCGCCCAAGGCGGCGGCACTCGGGGCCTGAAGCGCGTTGTCGGACCTGGAATCGTTCACCCTCATTTCGGGTCCGTGCGTCCTGGAGGACGAGGAGCTCAACCTTGCGGTCGCGCACGGGGTGGCGGCCGCGGCGCGCGAGGCCGGGTTGCCGGCCGTGTTCAAGGCGTCATTCGACAAGGCGAACCGGTCGCGGCTGGGATCGGCGAGGGGACCGGGGATGTCACGCGGACTCGATCTGCTGCGCGCCGTCAAGGCGGCAACGGGCCTTCCGGTGCTGACCGACATTCACGAGG
>JAPOOQ010000308.1 GCA_026713345.1 Gemmatimonadota bacterium
CACCACCACTCGCGGGTTACCTGCTGGAGGGCCACGACGACGATGTCGCGCGAAGGCCGGGACGTGAGGTAACTCACGACCGATGTCTCGATGTATGCGGTGGGCGTCATCCTTCAGCCGGATGGGACTGATTTGGCTAGCGGCGTCCTTCACGGCCGCCGGAAAGGCTCACCGACCAGACGACGAACTTGGGCTCGCCCTCGCTGTGCTCCGCGTAGGAATAGAGCCCGTCCCGCCCGATCAGGCCGATGGCGTTCACATCGACCCGAGTGCGCGCCAGCACGCGTCCCGAACGGGTATCCAGCACCTCGATCACGGTGTCGTAGAGATCCTCGCGCTGCGCCGAGGACGTCACAGTCTCGGTGCCGATCACCCTCGCAGGGGGCATCGGCCGCCAATTGTCGTCCGCCACGCTCAGTACAACCATCAGCAGACCGTCGCCCCAGTCTCGTACGCCGACGATGAACGGCAACGGCTCAACTTCGCGCGGCAGCCCGGGTGACCTTGACCAGGAACGAAACCAGGGCGCGTCACGGTCGATTCGCGCGATTCGAACGCCCTCCGGACTCCATTTGTCGACTCGATACCGGTTCACACGCGCCGCCCAGACATTCCCGTCTGCCGCCGGCGCAATCCGCCGCTCCAATGCCACACGGCTTTCGTAGCTCCTGTCTGCGGGAACTCCGTCGGAACCGAAGGAGCGGGCGATTCGGCGACTGCCCTCATCATACAGGTGCAGGGGGTGACCAGCCCGGTCGGGGTCGTATATGAGGGCAAAGAAGACATCGCGGCCATCGGGCAACGAGGCCCAGTCGCTAGGCATGAATGGCAGCACGCTCGTTGTGATCTCGTCGTCGCGGATGGTGGTTACGCGAGCGGTCTGCATGTCCAGAACACGGAGATTCTCCCCGCTGCCCCGCATCAGTACCGGGGAACGGTACTCGCCCGGGCCCTCGCCGGTTCGCCCGATGGCAGCGTGAAATACGCCGTCCGGAGAGAATTGCAGTAGCTGTCCCTCCGGCGGGAACGGCACGTAGTAGTCGCCCTCGTCGGAGCGGCCGATGCGGAAGACGTAGTCAGTGACGATACCTGGGCCGTCGGCATCGCCGAGTTCAACCACGACCGACAGATCCAGCGAGCAGGTGCCGCACTACAGCATTGGGCACCACGAGCGCCGAGTCCTGGGCGCTAAGAGGTACAACGAGTGCCCCAAGTACCGGAACGGCGCCAACGACGAGCGAGTGCGGAAGGAGCTGTCTCATAAATCTGGTGCCTCGTTAGTGTGAGATTGCCGACCCAACATCCACTCTTAAGGCACGACTGTATCGGATAAGGGTTGCTCAACGCCCTTCCCCCCCCAATTGTCCCTGTAGTACTGCCCTTCAACGAAAACGAACACGCGCGCCCACGCGGGACACCCCCGCCCCCGAGCGCACATCACTCATCCATGGGAGACATCCATGAGACGACTTCTCGCCGCACCGGCGGCCCGCGTCACCGGGCTGCTCGGCCTCACCCTTGCACTGGCCGGTGTAGCCGACGCCCAACAGGCATCCCGCACCGAGCCGGTTACCGGCATCCGGGACAACGGCACGGGGTATCACGCCCTGGTCGGCGCCCGGGTGGTGACGGGGCCGGGCCAGGTCATGGAAAACGCCACGATCGTGATCCGCGACGGGCTCATCCAGCGGGTGGGCCGGGGCGGAGACGCGCCCGCGGGCGCCCGGGTCTGGGACATGACGGGCCTCACGGTCTATCCGGGCTTCATCGACGCTCACGCCGACCTCGGGATGGACGCCGTGCCCGAAGGGGGCGACGTGGGACCGACCCACTGGAACCCCCAGGTCAGGGCCTGGTTCAGCACCACCTCCAACCTGCAGGACGACGAGGGTCGCCGCTCCGCGCTGCGCTCGCAGGGCTTCGGCACGGCTCTCGCGGTTCCGAAGCAGGGGATCTTCCGGGGGACCGCCTCGGTGGTCGGCCTCGGAGAGGAGGGGGTCCGTGAGCGGGTGCTGCGCCCCGACATCGCGCAGTCGATCGGCTTCCAGCGCTCCTTCCAGCTCGGCGGGTCCTATCCGAATTCCGCCATGGGGGTGATCGCCCTCATGAAGCAGACCTGGATGGACACCGAGTGGTATGCCCGCGCGTGGGATGCCTACGAGTCGAGCGGCCGCGCCTTCCTTCCGCCCGAGACGAGCGAGGCGCTCGCGGCGCTGCAGGACGCCGCCCAGGGCGCCCAGCCGGTCCTCTTCGAGACGAACAGCGAGGAGGACTACCTGCGGGCCCACAAGCTGGCCGCGGAGCACGGGCTCACCCCCTGGTTCCGGGGCAGTGGGCTGGAGTACCGCCTGATCGACGTGATGCGCGGCCGCAGCGAGCCCCTCATCGTGCCGCTCGACTTCCCGGATGCGCCCGATGTCGGCACTCCGGAGGAGGCGCTCGGCGTGTCGCTGGCCCAGCTCCGCCATTGGTACCTGGCGCCGACCAACCCGGCCCAGCTGGCCGACGCCGGCGTCCCCTTCGCCATCACCGCGGACGGGCTCTCGTCGATGAACGAGTTCCTGCCCAATCTGCGGGTGGCGGTGGC
>JAPOOQ010000309.1 GCA_026713345.1 Gemmatimonadota bacterium
AAAGAAACCCGGCACCCCCCGCTCGTCCATCTCCACCCGCCAGCCGGCTTCGTGGACCGCGCGGTGGTGGAAGGGACAGAGCAGCACCAGGTTGTCCATGGCCGTCTCGCCGCCGTGGGCCCAGTGGTTGCTGTGGTGGGCGTGGGTGCGCAGGCGGGATCCGCATCCGGGGAAGCGGCAACCGCCGTCGCGCGCGTCGAGCGCCTTGCGGAGCCGCCAGCCCACGGTTCTGCTGCGGCGCCCGACATCGAGCACCGAGCCGTCGGCACCCCGCGCGATGGGCACGACCTCGGCATCGCAACAGAGGCGCGAAGACGTTTCAGCTGAAACGCGCGAGCCGTCTTCCGTGACCAGCGAGGGCGCCGGCATGACGGTGGGGGACGTTTCAGCTGAAACGCCCGCGGGGGCCGCCGTCTCCTCGACCGGCGTCGCTGCGAAGGAGTGCACGACGAGCTGAACCCGGGGCTGGAGGCGTTCCTCGAGCCAGAGGCCGAAGGCGTCGGCGCGGCGCTCGGCGGCGGTGGTCTCGTGTTCGGTGCCTGCAGCGCGCTGCTCGCTGTAGAGCTTGTCTTCGGCACCCTCGAGGGCCTTGAACAGCAGGGCTCCCACCTCCGGGCGGAGCTGGCCACGGATCTCGTAGTCGCCGTCGTCGGTGAGGTGCAGCGAGAGGCCCCGGTGGGTGGCCTCGCCAGCCGGGTCGGCGGGGCAGGCGTCGCCCCGGTCGAGGCGGCGCCACTGCCGGACCATGTGCTCGACGTGGGCGGTGGTACCGTGGCGGGCGAAGGTGAGGAGTTCGGCCTCGTTGTCCGTGGTGGCGACGCGGGTGAGGGCCCGCACCTTCGAGTAGGGGAGTTCCCCCTTTGCGAAGGCGGCGGAGATGAGGGGCAGCGAGGGCAGACAACGCGCCACGCGGACCTTTTCGCGGGCGGGTCCGAGGGAGAGGCCGGTGCGCCAGGAGAGCCAGTGGGCGCAGGAGCGGCAGCCCTGCCAGCGTCCCTCCTCGTCGTAGACCCGGAGCAGCGTGAGGAGCCGGTAGGTGGCGGCGCTGATGTGAGCGCAGAGCGCGGCGATCTCGTCGCCGAGGGGGTCGTCCCCGGGGTTGGGGGTGGGGGAGGTGGGGGCAGTTGGGGTGGGGGCGAGTGTGGTAGGGTCGGCGGGCATCTTGTCTGATTCCTGATCTATGGCGTGGTCGGTTGGTTCCTCTCCTTCTTATACACCATAGTTCGGGGAAAGTTCGGTTTCAACCGTTGGCCACCACCTTCACCTCAGGAAACAGGGATCCGCGTTCGCCGCCGAGGGCGGATGGACGATCCGGCGGGTCAGCCCGCCCGCCCCGTCGTCCTGCCACTGAACCTGCAGTCCCTTGAGCGCTCGCTGGGCTCCGGAGTTCGGGTCGCCCATGGGATGCACGCCGAACGGGCCCAACACGGTTTCCGTCGTCAGCGAGAAGAGCTGGTCCCGGATCGCGTGGCGGTCAAGCACCTCCACCCCGCCCGCGGCGGTCATCGCTTCGGCCAGCAGTTCCACCGCGCCGAACCCGCCCGCGGCGTAGTAGCTCGGGGCAGATCCGTGAACAGCCTGGTAGCGCTGCACGAACTCTTCGCTCGTCGCAAGAAAGCCCGAGGTGCGGATCGTGGGTAGCCAGGGCGCGTTGCCGGCCACGCACCGCGCGAGATCGCCGAGCTGATCGGCGAAGTCGGGCTGCGCGGCACCGAGGTTGAGGCTCACCATGAGCGGCTTGTAGCCGACCGCGTGCACGGCCCTCGTGAAGGCGACGGCGTCGTCGTAGTAGCCTCCGCCGATGAAGAGATCCGCGCCGGCCTCCATGGCCGCCGAAACGAGTCCCTCGTGGTCCGCCTGGTCAACCGGGTACGAACGATCCAGGACGATTTCCACGCCGTGCGCCCGGGCGGCTTCGCGGATCCCATCGGCCACGGACGCGGGGAACTGGCTGTCCTCGTACACCAGGGCTGCGCTCTCCGCCCCGTTCTGCGCGGCCAGCTCCACCGACCCCTGCAGGTAGGTGGGCCCCGGGTTCAGCATCTGAACGCTCCACTGGCGGTGCTGACTCTCCCAGATGCCCGGTGCGGCGGCCATGGGTGCCACCATGGGTTTTCCGGACGCTTCGGCGATGGCGACCGCGATCTCAGTCAGCGGACTGCTGTACGGCCCCAGGAAGACGTCGCTCCGGGTGCCTGCGAACGAGCCGTAGATGTTCTCACTCTGGAGAACGTCGCTCCCGTCGTCAGTCAGAATCAGCTCGACTTCGCGGCCCGCGATTCCACCCTTTTCGTTCAGCATTTCGATGCCCAGCTGGTAGCCCCGTCCCACCTCGCCTCCGAGCTGGGCGAAACGTCCGGTCTGGGAAACCGATGCGGCCACCGTAATCGGCCCGGACTCGAACAACGGATCCAGCGACTCGTCGCAGGCGGCCAATCCAAGCAGGAGGAATAGGGGCCCGCCGAAGGGGCGGAGCCGGGTGCGGCTGGGTCGAGACGGGCTGCGTCGAGACGGGTTGCGTCGACACGGTTTGCGGCGACACGGGCCGCGCCTGCACGGGGTCGAAAAGCGATTGTCAAGCATGGGAACACCTCCAGGACAGTACCACGTCACCTCTATTCTACAATGATCTTCCAAATCCTTCCGCGCAGCGAGTCGCTCACGTACAGCGCGCCGTCCGGGCCCGCGGCCACCCCGGTCGGCCGGTTGTCGGCCTGGCCCGACGAAGTGATTCGGCCCCCGGCGAATCCGTCTGCGAACACGGACCATTCGCCCGTTGGCTCGTCACCTTCAAAGGGGATCCACACCACGTTGTAGCCACCCTGCACGGGCGTCCGGTTCCACGATCCGTGGAACGCAACGAATGCGCCGTTGCGATAGCCCTGCGGGAAGGCGCCACCGGTCGAGAAGACCATCGCGTTGGGCGCCCAGTGCGCCGGCAGTCCGATCGCGGGCATGTCCGTCTCGGCGCAGCGGCCCACCGTTTCCCCGTCCCCGCCGTACTCGGGAGCGAGCACCTTGCGGTTGCTGCCGGGGTCGTGATAGCAGTAGGGCCAGCCGAAGTCGGACCCCTGCGTGATGTGTGCGAACTCCTCGGAGGGATTTTCCGAGCCGTCCGACTGGGAATAGATCCCGGGCCAGAGCTCACGGAGCTGGTCGCGGCCGTGGATGACGGCGTAGAGCTCCCCGGAGCCCGGATGAATCGCCAGCGCCGCCCCGTTCCTGACTCCGGTCGAGAAACGCTCGCCGTCCGCCTGGGTCTGGCCGGTCCGATCGGAGGCGAAGCGCCAGATGCCCGCGCGGGTCTCGAGTTCGTCGCAGGGGTTCTTGCCGGGGAGGCCGGGGGTGCGCGAGGGGGATTGACAGTTGTTGCCCGGGGAGCCGATCCCGACGAAGATGCTGCCGTCGGGTCCGAGGGCGATGCTCTTGGTGGCATGATTGCGGGCGCTGGGCAGCCCCTGGACGATCATCTCCGGGGAGCCGGTGGGCGTCAGGGAGCCGGCAGCGACGGTATAGCGCAACACGGCGTTGTCGGTCGCCAGGTAGAGCGAGTTTTCGCTGAGCGCGATGCCCGACGCGCCGCCCTCTCCCCAGGCCTGGGTGCGGTCGGCCCGGTGGTCGCCGTCGGAGTCCCGAAGCGCGACCACCCCGCCCCGGCTGCCGGATCGGGCCCGCATCGCGACGAAAACGTCACCGTTGGGGGCGACCACCAGGTTGCGCGCGGGACCGACGCCGTTGTGGAAGCGGACGGCGCAGAGACCGTCGGGCACGGTGATGGAGTTGTCGCACTGGGGGCCGGAAGGGGGGTCGGGGGGCTCCACCACGGGCGGCGTGGGATCTGCGTCGCCGCCGCACGCGAGCAGGAGGGCCCCCAGGACGGCGGCGGTCAAGGCGGCCGTTCGAACCTTGGCCCGGGATTCGGACCGGGTGCCCGGCGGGATTGCCTTCATCGGGTTCTCCTCTTCGCGGATTTGGCGAGGCGCCGAGCCGACCGGCATCTGTCGCCTCCCCAAAGGTGATTCTAACTTGGCTGGCGGACCGCGGTACAGTCCATCCCGGTACAGTCCATCCCGCGGTACAGTCCAAGGAAAAGGAGTCGGACTCGTGAAAAAATTCACAAGCCTTCTGTTCATCGCTGTCGGTGTTTCCTTGGCGGGCGGGTTCGGCTTTGCCCCCGAGGCGTTCGCCCAGGAGCCCGCCGTCCCCGCGCCGGACCAGCAGGTGGTGCTGGTCACGGGCTCCACCTCGGGGCTCGGACGGGAGTTGGCGATGCGGTTCGGCGCGCGCGGCGATCACGTCATCGTGCACGGGCGCAACGAGGAGCGGGGGGCGGAGGTGGTGGACGCCATTAACGCGGCGGGACCCGGCACCGCCCGCTTCTACCGCGCGGACTTCGCGTCGCTGGCGGAGGTGCGGTCCTTCGCGGAGACACTGCTCGCCGACTACGACCGCCTCGACATCCTCGTCAACAACGCGGGCTTCGGCTCGGCCCCCGACGAGCGGCTGCTCACCGAGGACGGCCACGAGTACCGCTTCCAGGTCAACTACCTTTCGACCTTCCTGCTGACGCACATGCTGATGCAGCGGGTGCTGGCCAGCACTCCCTCGCGCATCGTCAACGTCTCTTCGGGCGCGCAGAGGCCGATCGACTTCGACGACGTGATGATCGAGAACAACTTCAGCGGGGGCCGCGCGTACGCCCAGAGCAAGCTCGCCCAGATCATGTTCACCCACGACCTGGCCGAGGAACTGGAGGGGACCGGCGTCGTGGTCGGCTCGCTGCACCCGGCCACCTACATGCCCACCGGAATGGTGCTTCGGCTCGGCGTGACCCCGCGCGCAACCATCGCCGAGGGTGCCGACGCGGTGATGCAGGTGGTCGATTCTGACGAATTCGAGAGCGGGCAGTACTTCAGCGGCCTCAGGCAGGCGAGGGCCAACGCACAGGCGTACGACGCCGAGGCGCGCGCACAGCTGAAGCAGCTGAGCCAGGAGCTGACCGGGATTCGCTGCCGGATGGGCCGCTGCCGCTTCATTGAGGGCCGCTAGCAGCTCGTGGAAAGACATCGCGTCGGGGTCCCAGCGGCGAGGGTCCGGCTCGGCAGGGCCATGCACACCCGGGGCCGATGGCGGGTCCCACGAAGCGTGCCGGCAGCCCCGATTGCGCTCGCAGCGTCCCTCGTCGCGCCGCTTGCCATCTCTCCGCCCCCCGTCCACGCCCAGACCCTCGCCCCCAACCCCTACCGGGCCACCTTCAACTGGGAGAAGCTGCCCGAAGGCCGCACCCTGGGGATCGTGAGCGGGGTGATCCCGGACCCGGACGGCGAGCACATCTGGATCCTGGAGCGCTGCGGCGCGAACCAGTGCGCCGGCACCGACATCGACCCGATCCTCAAGTTCGACCTGGACGGCAACCTGGTCGCGAGCTACGGCGGCGGCCTCTTCGCCTTCCCGCACGGCTTCGCCCTCGACGCCGAAGGCTACCTCTGGGTCACCGAGGGCGGCGCGCACGGCGACGCCCGCGCCGCGCTCGGCGAGTCGATGGGCATGGGCCACCAGGTCGTGAAGCTGACGCGCCAGGGCGAGGTCGTCATGCGCCTCGGCGAGGCGGGGGTGCACGGCGACGGCGACGCGCACTTCAACGGCCCCGCCGGCGTGGCGATCGCCCCGAACGGCGACATCTGGATCGCGGACGGCCACCGCGGCGGCAACAACCGCATCGTCCGGCTTGCCCCCGACGGCACGTTCATCCGGGCGATCGGCGGCGGCGTCGGTTCGGAGAGCCGCGAGCCCGCCCGCTTCAGCGACCCCCACGACATCAAGATCGACTCGCGCGGCCGCGTCTACGTCGCCGACCGGGGCAACAGCCGCATCCAGGTCTTCGACCCCGAGGGCGAACTCCTCTACATCTGGACCCAGTACGGCAAACCCAGCGGCCTCTTCATCGACCCCGACGACATCCTCTACGCCGGCGACGGCCTCTCGGGCGACCTGCGCACCGGCCCGCCCGACCCCTGGCGCAGCAACTTCGGCTGGGAGAAGGGCATCCGCATCGGCGACCTGAAGAACGAGCAGGCCTGGGTCACCTACTTCATCCCGCAGCACGACGAGGACGTCGGCCCCGGGATCGAGTTCCTCGGCGTCGACCTGGACGGCAACATCTACGCCGGCGAGATCAACCGGATGCGGCTCACGCGGTACGTGCCGGTGCGGCCCCTGCT
>JAPOOQ010000310.1 GCA_026713345.1 Gemmatimonadota bacterium
ATCGCCAGGTCCGCCGAACACAGAAGCCCCGGCATATCCGCGTGGGGGCGGGCGCCGAGAAACTCGATCCTTTCGGCGACTCCGAGTTCCCGCGCGAGGCCCTCCAGCCTTTCCCGCTCCGGGCCGTCCCCGACGACGATTACGTCGACATCGGCCCGGGCGGCGACCAGCGGCAGCGCCCGCACGAAGAACTCGACGCCGTTCTTGGGGAAGAGCCGCCGGGGCACCACCAGGCGCCACCGCCTGCCGGCGCGCGGGTGCGTGCCCTCAACCGGCCGGAAGATCTCCGTCTCAACCCCGTTGACGAGCGTCTCCACCGATATCGACGGCCCGAGGGCTTCGCCCACATCAGCGATCTCCTTGCTGGCGGCGAAGTTGTAGTCGCTGAGCTCGATCAGCTTGCCAAGGGCGGGGGCAACCACCGGGTTGGCGGCGAGGCGCAGGAAGTGGGAGGTGTGCAGGGTGCAGACCAGCGGAGTGCCGCTGCCGGCCAACGCCAGCGAACACGGCAGGATGGATGGGAAGGCCTGGGCGTGGACCACGTCCGCCCCCTGCACCGCCGCACGGGTTCGCGGGGTCGACCCGGCCGCGTGGACGAACCATCCCCAGGGGGTGCGTGACGGGAGAAGGGTGCGGTGAATGCGGATGCCGTCAATCTCCTCGTACGCGGGCAGCCCGGGCCGCGACAGGGAGGTTACGACCGTGACCCCATGCCCTCGCTTCGCCAGCCCCCGGCACAGATAGTGCACGTGGCTCTCGAGTCCACCGACCTCCGGCGGGAAGTACACGCAGTGCTGGACGATCTTCACGCGGGGACCCAGTCCGATGTCTCGCGCGGCGACCCGGTCAGCGCGGCCATGAGGATATCGGCGATGCGCTCGCCTGCCCGCCCATCCCCATAGGGATTGCGGATCGGCGCGTCCCCGTCGTCCCCCGACAACCTCCGCACCGCCTCGGCCAGAATGCGGCCGGGATCGGTGCCCACCAGGGTGGCCGCCCCCGCCTGCACCGCCTCGGGGCGCTCGGTGACCTCCCTGAGCACCAGGGTGTGGACCTCGAAGGCGGGCGCCTCCTCCTGGATGCCCCCGGAATCGGTCAGGACCAGGCTGGCGCGGCGCAACACCGCGAGAAGGTCGCCGTAGCTCAGCGGGTCGACGAGGTGGATGCGCGGCCGTCCCCCAAGGATGCGCCGGGCCGGCTCCTTCACGCGCGGGTTGGGGTGCACCGGATAGATGATCTCGATGTCCGCAAAGCGCTCCGCGATCTCCGCCACGGCCTGGAAGACTCCCTCCAGCGGGGCGCCGAAGGACTCGCGCCTATGTGCCGTAAGCAGGACCAGACGCCGTGTGTCACGGGGCCGCGCCTCCGGACCGGTCCCCAGCGTCTCCAGCAGCCGCGCGACACGGGCGTCCTCCACGGCCGGCGGACGCACACGCACCTCCTGCAGGGCGTCCACGACGGTGTTTCCCGTGACGAAGATCCGTTCGGGCCCGATCCCCTCGGCGGCGAGGTTGGCGGCGGCCGCGGGCGTGGGAGCGAAGCAGAAATCGGAGACTGTGTCCGTCATGCGGCGCAGCATCTCCTCCGGGAAGGGCGACCACTTGCGGCGGCTGCGCAGCCCCGCCTCGACGTGCGCCAGCCTGCCCTGCTGGAAGAAGGTCACCAGCCCTGCGAAGAAAACCGTGGCCGTGTCGCCCTGTACGATGGTCACGTCCGGGGAGAAGTCTTCCGCGACCTCGCGCAGGCCGTCCATGCAGGCGTGGCCGATGTCGTAGAGGCTCTGCCCCGGCTGCATGAGCTCGAGGTCGTAGTCCGCTTCGAGGCCGAAGACGCCGAGCACCTGGTCGACCATGTCGGTGTGCTGACCGGTGAGCGCGAGCCTGTGGGTACAGCCGCCCCGCCGGCCGAGCGCACGGATCACGGGCGCCATCTTGATCGCCTCCGGGCGCGTGCCGACTACGGAGAGGATCCGGGGCGTCCCGCTCACCCCGCCTCCCGTCCGCCGCCCGCCCCGCCCCGCCGCTCCCGCCGCAGCGCGTCCAGCTCGTCGTGCACACTCACGATCATCTCGCCGAGAAACCCCGCCAGGAAGCACAGCACGCCCACCGTGACGAGCAGCACCACCAGGTAGAGGAGCGGCCGGAACCCGAGGCCCATCGCGTAGCGCAGATAGAGCGCGACAAGTCCCGCAGCCCCGCCGGCAACCATCAGCAGGAACCCCGGGATCCCGAACGCCACCATGGGCTTGCGCGAGAAGCGGAGCTGGAACCACACGGCGACCAGGTCGAGCACGCCCCCCACCACCCGGCTCTTGCCCGAGTACTTCGCCTCCCCCGCCCGGCGCGGATGCAGCTCGATGTCGATCTCCGTCACGGTGAAGCCCTTCTTGTGCGCGAGCACCACGAAGAAGCGGTGCCAGTCGTGGCGCAGCCGCACGGCGTTGAGCACATCGGCACGGAACGCCTTCATGGAGTTGAGGTCGCTCACCGGCACGCGGAAGATCATCCTGCTCAGCGCGTTGTAGATCGACGACACGGCGCGCTTGTCGTACTGTCCCACCTTCCGCCCGGTCACGATGTCCCATCCCTCCGCGAGCCGGTCCAGAAAACGCGGAATCTCGGCCGGGAGGTGTTGCAGGTCGGCGTCGAAGAGGACGAGGTATTTGCGGCGGGTCGCCTCCGCGGCGGTGAGCAGCGCTTCGGTCTTCCCCAGGTTGACCCGGTGTCGAAGGACCCGCAGCTGATCCCACCCGTCCGCCTGCTCCTCCGCCAGCTCGGCCGTGCCGTCGCTCGATCCGTCGTCCACGAGAAGGATTTCGCCCTCGAGACCGTATTCCTTAAAGGCGGCCTGCAGTTCCGGGATCAGGTGGGGGATGTTGGGCGCCTCGTTGTACGCAGGCACGACCAGCGCGAAATCGCGGTAGACCTCGTCCCGCCGCGCGGAGCCCGCCGCCGCCGCGCTAGACACGCTTCCTCATCCGCGCCGGAACGATCCCCAGCTGGTCGCGATACTTCGCCACGGTGCGCCTCGCGATCTTCACCCCCTCGCTCTTCAGCAGGTTGACGATCGCCTGGTCGGTCAGGGGACGGTGCGGATCCTCGCTGTCCACCAGGCTCCTGATCTTCGCCTGCACGCCCCGGGTCGAGATGTCCGAGCCCGTGACGGTCGGAAGTCCTCCGGAGAAGAAGAACTTGAGGGGGTAGGTGCCGGTGGGGGTCTGGACGTACTTCTCGTTGGTGACCCGCGAAACCGTGGATTCGGCCATTCCGATGTGCTCGGCGACTTCCCTCAGAGTCAGCGGCTTCAGGTGCTGCACGCCGCGCTCGAAGAAGCGGAGCTGCCTGTCGACGATGTACCGCATCACCCGCAGCATCGTCTGGCGCCGCTGTTCGATCATCTGGATGAGCCACTGCGCGGCGTTCATCCGGCTGGAGATGAACTCCTTGTTTTTCTTGTCATCTTCGTCCTGGCCGGAGCGTTTTGCGGTTACATCGCGGTAGCTTCTGGAGAGCCGCAGCCGTGGAAGCCCCGTGTCGTTCGCGAAGACCAAGTAGTCGCCGCCGACCTTGTCGACGATAAGGTCCGGGATGACGTACTCGTCCGGGCTCGACGCGTACTGCCGGCCGGGCCGCGGGTCCAGCGTCGCGACCTCGTCGGCGACCTCCTGCACCTCGGCGACGGATATCCCGCCGGCCTTCGCGATCTCCGCCCACCTGTGATTGAGGAGATCGTCGAGGTGGTCGGTGACGATCCGGAAGGCCGGCGAGTCCTCACGGTCCGCCCTGATCAGCTGGATGCGCAGGCATTCGCCCAGGTCGCGCGCCCCTACGCCCGGCGGGTCGAGCGACTGCACAACCCGCAGGACGGCCTCGATCTCCTCCGTCGTGTGGGGAGCGAAGAGCGACTCCAGCTCCTCCATCTCGGCCTGGCGCGCCTCCTCGTCCTCGATCTCCCCGGCCTCAACGAGGGCGGTGTCGCGGACGGTCTCCCGGGAGGCGTTGAGGCCGTCGGCCACCTCCTGGAGCGAACACGAGAGCAGGCCGTCGTCGTCGATGTTCCCGATGATCTCGGTGGCGATCCAGCGCTGCCGCTCGTCGAGGTCGGCCAGCGCGATCTGGTCTTCGAGGAAGTCGTGCAGGTGGCGCTCCTCGACGGCGGGGGGCTGATAGTACTCGCGCGGCTCGTAGCGCTCGCGGGTCCCGCCCACGTCGAAGCCGTCCAGGAGGATCTCGTCCCAGTCCATCTCGTCATCGGGCTCCTCCTGCCCTTCCTCGTCGACCTGGAGGTCCTCGTCGTCGTCGGGTTCCGAGAGCTCGAGGAAGGGGTTCTCGGAGAGCTCCTGCTCCATCCGGGTCTGGAGCTCGAGGAGCGGCATGTAGATCAGGTCCATCGCCTGGTAGAGGCGCGGATTGGCTTTCGTCTCCGGGCGCGTCCTGGCGCCCTGGAACATGCCCGACCTGATTTTGCTCCTCACGGCAGGATCATCTCTCGGGGGGCGGGAATCTCGTCCTCATGCGCGCCGTCAGGGTTCGGCCGAGGTAGAGGTGCGCGACGTCGTCGTTCCACACCAGTTCCGAGACCGTCCCCGCGACCCGGATCTGCCCGTCGTGCATGATGCATGCGCGGTCCACGATCTCCAGCGTCTGCTCGACGTTGTGATCCGAAATGATGACGCCGATATTCCGGGTTCCGAGTTGCGACACGATCTCCTGGATGTCCTGCACGGCGATGGGATCGATCCCGGCGAAGGGCTCGTCGAGGAGCATGAACTTGGGCCGCTGCACCAGGGCCCTGGTGATTTCCAGCCGGCGCCGCTCGCCGCCCGACAGCGAGAAGGCCTTGTTGTCGCGCAAGTGTCCGATCGACAGCTCGCCCAGGAGTTCCTCCAGTCGCTCCTGGCGTTCCCTGCGGGTCAGATCGAGAGTCTCCAAAATTGCCATGACGTTCTGGGCGACCGTGAGCCGGCGGAAGACGGAGGGTTCCTGGGCGAGGTAGCCCACGCCCATTCTGGCCCGCTTGAACATCGGAACGCCCGTGAGTTCGGCATCATCCAGGTACACCTTGCCGTGATCGGCGGCGATCAGTCCGACGAGCATGTAGAAGGTGGTGGTCTTCCCTGCCCCGTTGGGTCCCAGGAGGCCGACGACTTCGCCCTGCCGCACCTCGATGTCCACGTCCGCGACGACCCGCCGCTTCCTGTAGATCTTCGTCAGCCCGGCGCCACGCAACGTGGAGTCGGTGTCCGGCGCGCGAAGGCGCACGGGGTCGCCCGCCAGCGCGTCCTGCTCGACCGGGTCGGCGGCCGGTGTGGCCTCCGGTGTGCCGCCGTTCATCGCCTTCTTCGTCGGGGGCCCGCCCCGATGGTTGGGCGGGAAGCCCGGCCGGGCCTCTCCCCGGTTGATCCCGCGGCTGCGGTGTCCGGCTTTGCCCCGTTCGTTGCCGCGGTTGCGGTATCCGGCCTTGCCACGGTCGTGTCCACGGCCGCCGAGTCCGGCCCCGTCCCCGCGGAGTCCACGTCGGCGGAGTCCGGCGGCAGCGGCTCAAGGTGCCAGCCCTCGGTTTGGCCCACGACTTCCATGTCCACGACCTCTTGCCCGTCCAGGTGGATGGTGATCTCATCTCCGTCCACTAAGTGTAAGGCCGGACGGGTTTCCGCGCCGACGTCGGTCGTGTCGGTGGAGAACATCCGGTAGAAGCTGCGGGCCTGGCCGATGCCGGTGAGCGTCTCCAGGCGTGGCGCGGCATCGGGTGGCGCGGGTTGTTCGGTGGCCGCTGTGCTGTCGGACGGTTGCAACGGGCCGAAGCGGGCGATGATCGTGTCGCCCACCATCCAGTCCCGGCGCGCGAAATCCGGCAGGCCCGAAGTGCGGAGCGAGTCCTCGTCAATCGATTCGGCGTGTGCATCGCCCACGGCCACCACCTCACTGAGCCGCTGCCCCGGTGACTTCACTTCGATGAAATCTCCGGTGAGGCGGAAGTTCTCGGCCACCGCGACAGGCCGGGGGAGCGAATCGGGAGCGGCCTCGGTTTCGTCTTCCTCCCCGGCTGCCCCGGCAAGAGCCCGGGCCCGTTGAGCATCCCCGGGCGAGAGTCCCCGCGTGTCGATGTCCGCCTCATCGTCGCCGCCGGGAAGGGGCGGCACCTCGGCGAGCGCCACAAGCCGGTTCACGCTTCCACCCTCCATGAAGAGCCGGATGGCGGGCGCGCGCATGTCGACCTGCTCGCCCGCAAGGTGTGCGTCCTCCCGCGCCACGATCTCTTCGCTCCGGGAGCCGGACGGAGTGACCGAGATCGCGGTTCCGGTCAGAGTGTACTCCTGGCCCGCGAAGCGCGCGTCCCCGAGCACCACCATCACGCCCCCCTCCTGGTCGTAGTCCAGCGAATCGCCGAAGGCCTGCAGCGAATCCCGCACGATCTCGACCTGCCCGCCCGCGCGGAAGTACCGCCGTCCTTCGAAGTGGAACCGTTCGGCGCGGATCTCGTAGGGCACCGGCGGGGTGGTGTCGGCAGGTTCGGCGGCTTCCGCCGGGGCTTCCGCCACGGGCTCGTCTTCGGCGGTCTCGGGGGGTTCCTCCTCCGGGGGCGGATCGACTTGGCCGGAGTCGGGATCCGGGGGTTCCGCGGCTGCCTGCCCGGAGTCGGGATCCGGGGGTTCCGTGACCACCTGTCCACTGTCTGGACCCAGAGGTTCCGCGACCACCTGTCCGCTGTCCGGATCCGGGGGAGGCGCAGCATCCTGGCCGCTGTCCGGTGGCGGCGGTTGCTCCAGCTCCGGCGCGGGCGCAACGAAAAACGTGGCCTGCGGTTCCCCACCGTAGACGAACATCCGGTCGAGCGTGCGGAATTCGGAGGCCTGGTTGTAGGTCAGATTGTCGCCCCGGATCACCGTGCCGCTGGTCCGATCGGTGACCTCCACGTTGGACGTCGCTCTAAGTAGTTTGTTGCTGCTGAAGTAGATGGCGGAATCGGCCCGGAGCTCCGTGTCCGGGTCTTCGAAGCGGACGTTGCCGTACAGCTGGACCTGGTTGTCCGATTCGAACACCACCGCCGAATCCGCACGGACGCGTGTTCCGTCCGAACATTGGTAGTCCACGCCCCCCGAGGCGTAATGCCTGTACTCGGCGGGACCGAAGCGCGCGGCGTAGCGCTGGCTGTGCGTGTAGCCGCCCACGCTGACCAGGCGGCAATCGGGTTCCTGCCCGTTCGCGGTCGCGGGGACGAGGAGGAGCGCGGCCGCAAGGGTGAGCCACGCCAACCCCCGCCTCAGGACTCGGAACATCCACCGTCTTTCGGAGCCTCTATCCTCAGGTCGTTGAACGAGAGGTCGGTTTCGAAGCCGTCGCCCGTGATCCGGCATCCCCCGCGCTCCATCCGTACGGGTACATGCGTCCACATCCGGTCACTGTCCATGTTGAAGAAGAGCTCGTCGGCC
>JAPOOQ010000311.1 GCA_026713345.1 Gemmatimonadota bacterium
GCTTCCGAACACCAGGCCCGACCAGCAACCCGCGCACGCGGGTACCAGCCGGCCGTCGCCGGACAGTCGTGCATCGGCCAGACTGTCCAGCATCGACGCACCGAACCGCCCCAGCCTGACGCGATCGAAGTCCGGATCATCGCTGCCCGCGCCCCACTCCGGCGGCTGCGGCAGGGCACCATTCAGCAGCGACCCCGGATGGCCGAACGCCTGCGCGAGCAACGGCAAATGGCTGCAGCCGGGGACGCCGGGACGTTCGCGCAGGATCAGGTCGGTTCGCACGCGCGAGCCCGGGGCGACCACCACCGCCGCGGCCTCCAGCACTGAGCGGTGACCGCCGACCCGTGCCTCCGGATCCAGCCACCACACCACCCTGGCGTACCGAGTCGGCACGCCTCCACCCCACCATGCCTCCCCGACCAGAAGGTGGAACTCCGGCGCGATCCGGAGATCGAGTGCGCGCCGCATCCCGTCGCTCCCCATCGTATCGCGGGACATCTCCACGGGAGGTCCCCCGACCACGCTGGCGGGTTGGCCGCGCGTTCTTTCGATCGCCTCCTCTACGCTGGCCGTTGCTCCCGTCTGTCCGCCCAGCACCCTTCCCGCGCTGCCAGCCGCGCGCAGTTGCCCGAGCGCCGCGGCAAGGGCCGCCGCCGCGATCCCCGCCAGGACCATCAGCGCAAGGAGTGCCAGGACGAGGGCAAAGCCCCGCCGGTCGTCCGGAATCGCGCGCATTATCGCATCCCCCTGCTCGTCCAGCGGAACGAAGACGGCAGGGGACTGGGTCCCTGCCATGTGACCACGGTGGACACTCCGTTCGGGCCCGCAGGGACGAGCTCCGTTGAATCCGCCGCGATCCCCTCGCCCGTCAATGGCTGCCAACCGCCGTTGCCGCGACGGTAGCGAAAAGCACCGTTCGAGAACCGATATGCCCCGCGCTCGTAGTAGGTGGCGACGAGCAAGTCCGGCAGGGGCGGATCAAGGTACCAGACCTCGGCCTGAAACCCCGCCAGTTCCTGACACTCGAGACTTCCCCGGCGGGACCGCCTCACCAAAGCGGCAGACCTCCATACGCCGTCCCGGGAAAGGACCATGACCGAGTCCTTGGCCGGATCCGGCGCCCGGTATCCCGAAACGGCCACCGCCAGTCCTTGCGCGGGCTGTGTGTGGCAACGAAAGGCCGTCCCACGAAACGCACGGAGATGCAGTTCGCCGTTGTCGAGGGTCCAGTCCGCCCCACCCCGCCCCTGCCCCACCTCCGCGGTGATGACATGGTGAATGAGCCGCGTCTCGTCCAGGATCCTCGCGCCGGTGACGACCTGCGTCCCTACCGCGCTCTGTACCGCGGCAACCCACCAGCTGACCTGAACCATCATCAGAAGAAGTGTCGCCGCCACGATGGCCTCCGTCAGCGCAAAGCCGCCACGCCGCAGCCCCGACCGTCTCATCGACCACCTCATGGGAGCCTGGCCGCCACGGTGAACTCGATCTGTACCGGCTCCGGCAGAGCCACATGTTCGAACCGGGCCCAGCCAGCCGATCCCGGCGTTTGCGGGATGCTCCACGCGAGGTCGCCCGACGGCAGTTCCGCGCTCCCCGACCCGTGTCCCCCCTCGGCGAGGACCGAGTCCGCGAAGTTCCGGAGCAGCATGTGGGCCTCGTCCAGCGCTCTGGCATGGACCAGGCTGCGAGCTGCGGCGGGCGGCCACGACACGCACCCCCCCCACACCCCCCCTACCAATCACCACCGAACACCAACCACCCACCATCCAAACCCCACAC
>JAPOOQ010000312.1 GCA_026713345.1 Gemmatimonadota bacterium
GTCGTCCATGCCGCCGGGACGTGCATGTAGAAGATCCTCTGCACCACCCCCTGGGCCGCCTCCGTGGGCACCCAGAACGCCACCATCCAGTGGACCAGCAGGATCGTCGCGACACCTGCGGCGGCCAGGCCGAAGCCCAGATATGCGAGCCTGCCCCCTCCCCCGTGTCCGATTCGCATGCCGTTCCCGGCCCCCGTGGCCTCCTGTGCGTGCATGGATTGCGGTTACTCCTCCGTAACGGAACGGGACCACCTTGCCATCGGCCGACGCCCCTTGACGCCTGGGCATCGCCATGATTCCATCCTCTCCCGTTTCCCCGGGTCACTGACCCGTCGTTCGGACCCGAAACCATTCGGATCCCCCGCAATGTAACGCGGTCGCGCCACCCGCGGGATCCCCCGGCCCTCGTCAGTACCGGCGGATCCGCACCTGCACGCTCCGCCGCAGCCGTCCGGTGGCGATCAGTTTCTGGAGCGTGATGTTCGCCCGGATCATCCCCGCCAGCACCTCGCCCGCGGCCCGGAGGCCCGCGTCGTCGATGGAGAAGTCCGGCCGCATGTGCCGCGTGATCTCGGCAAGGATCGCGGGCCGCGCGGCGATCATGGCCGTGCGAAAGAAGATCCGTCGCCGCCTGCCCCGGGTCAGCTCGTAGTAGGCGGCCACCCGGCCGGGACGGGACGGGTAGCCCTCCCCCTTCCGGGGATAACGCCCGGCCTCGCGGAAGATCCCCACCTGGACGCGGGTCGCGACCGTCTCCCGGACCTGGGCCTCGACCTCGCGGATGCGGCGCTCCAGCGCGATCCTCGCGGCCCTCGCAAACCTCGTTCCGGGCACGCTCATGCCTCGCGGCCCTCGCGCGCGAACGGGCGGGACCCCGCCGGAATGCGTACCGTCCGACCGTCGCACAGCCTGCGTACCTCGTCGAGCCTGCGTACCTCGTCGCCGTCGCGGGGCGGCCCCAGCACCACGACGATCCCCGCTCGCGGGTTCACCGGGTTCACAGGCCCGCCGCGGCGGCGGCCCGGTCCATGTCCATGCCGCCGCCGGTGAGGGACTGGAACGCCCGCGCCCGGCCCGCGATGTCGCTGGCGGCCAGCTCGGTGAAGTCGAGCCGGACGGCGGTGCCGAGCTTGGCCGTCAGCTCAGCGGCGATCGTGCGTCCGATCGGCGTGACCCCGGCGTGCAGGAATTGCCGCCACGCCTCGCGCAACGGGGCCGCCCCGGTCGCGGTGAACAGCATGGGCGGGATCCCGCACGCCGACGCGACGGCCAGCCCCGCCTCGGTGCGCAGCGAGGCCAGCGCGACCGGCGGGTCCGCTCCGAACCGGGACGGCTTCCAGTCCTGCCGCGGCGCGGCGCTCACGCCCTCGCCCCACCCGGCCGCCGTGGTCTCCGCCAGCGTCGTCCCGCCCTTCGCCGCCGCCAGGTCCCCGCGCAACTTCTCGACTGTCCCGTCCCCGCCATCGGCGGGCACCGGGAGGACGTGCCCGACCGGGCCGCCCGATTCCTCGCCCAGCCTCAGCTCGAGGTTTCCCGTCAGGTCTCCGGTCAGCTTCGCGAACTGCATCGGGCCGATCCCGACCTCCGGGCGCGAGGACTCGCGGCCCCAGACACAGTGCACGACCGCCGCCGCCGGGAGCCAGGCCGTGCCGGACATGGACGCCCCGTAGGCGGTGGACTGGTAGATCCAGTCATCCGGTTCATCGGGGCCGTGCACGTCCCATTGGCCGGACGGGATCAGGCGGAGGCCGCGAGGCCCGACCCGGATCTCGTGCAGCGACTCGCCCCGCCGGATCAGCTCCCGCCCGATCAGGGCCAGCACGTCGGGCGTCACGCAGGCCGTACGGGCGTTTTCGGGCGTCACCCGGGCGGAAGCCAGCGCACGGGCCCACAGGCCCGCACAGGCCTCCAGCGCGCCCGTCGCGGCGACGTGTCCGCCCTGCCCCTCGGCGTAGGCCAGGAAGTTGGCCAGGATCGCGTCCGAGTATCCCGACTGCTGGCCGCGGGTCTCCCGTTTGCGGCCCCACAGGCGGCCCCAGAGGCCGGACGTCCTCCCGGCCCGGCTCATCCGATCACCCCCGCCCGGCGCACCTTCCAGGGGGCTAGGACGGCCATCGCGCCGGAGTGCCTGAGCGCCGCCAACTGCCCCGGCGCATACTCCGCCCGGCGTTGCCCGGCGGCCTCCGCCGCCAGGTTCTCGCGGGGGGCCTCGGCAAGGTATCCCGCGCACCGGAGGATGGCCTCCTTGAGCACGACGTCGGGCGCGTCCGGGCACCAGCGGCAGACGAGATGCGCGGCCACCTCGACGACCCGGTCCAGCTCGCGGTCGTGGCCGGTCTGGAACAGCTCGATCTCCGGGCGGGCCGCATCGACCAGCGCGGCCACGCCGCCCAGCGTTTCAATGCGTTCGGCGACGGGGCTCATGAAGTGGTCTCCTCGACGAGGACCATGACGCCTTCGGCGCCGGACTCGGACTCAAGCCGAACCGTTGCAGCACTGCGCGGGAGCTGGACCAACAACAGCCCCTCGTCCGCCGCCAGCGTCACGAAGGACCCCGGGACCGGGGCGAATGCCTCCCCGTCCGCGCTCAGGTATACGCCCACCGACCCGGCCGTCGAACCGTTGGTGATGGTGAGCAGCGGGTCAGCCAGCGGCACCGTCGTGAACTCGTAGTCCTCATGGGTCCCCGCCGCGACGGACAGGGTGACGATTCGGCGGGTCCACTTTCGGCAACTCATAGCCACAGCCTCCGGCGTTGTTCGGGCGTCTCGCTCGCGGCGGTCGCGAGGACCACCGCCTCCAGTCCGCGGTCATGCCCGGGCACGGCTCGGATCAGCACCGTATTGAACCGGGCCTCGGTGACGACCGCCGTATCACCCTCGCGGTGCCAAGTAGAACGCTTGCCGTCCCACAGCGGCCGGGCGACCACCTTCTCCCCGGACTCGACAAGCGACCGCAGGTCACGCGCCGCCGCCGTGTCGAGCAACTCCGCCTCGATCCGCAGTCCATCGTCGGACGCCAGCCGCAGGGTCCCCGTACGGGTCGAACTGACCACCGAGTCCGCGCCCCTGGTCACGGCAACCACGTCGGCGTCCTCGATGTCGTCGAACGCGTCCTCGGTGAACCGCACGGAGCGGACCCCCTTGCCGCCCGGTCCGGCCGTCCCGGCGCACCGGCAATCCATCTTCCGATTCTTCCGCACCTTGCCCGACAGCTTGAAGCCGCCGCCGCCCAACCGCCGCCGGACCTCCGCCGACGTGACGTCGAACTCCGGATCCGCAACGAGCGCCGCGTCCGGCACGAAGGCCCGCAGGATCTCCCGCACCCCGCCCCTGGTGGTCCGTTCCTCCAGGCTGTGGAACTCGACACTCATGAAGCGCCGCCCACCCTCGACGGCCTCGCGGATCGCCACGGTGGCGGGCGCCTTCACCGTGATCCGCCCGTCCGGCTCGCGCGAAGGCATGGCCCGGACCTCGGGGGCCTGCCGGTGCGCGGTGAGGATCCCCACGCCCTCGGCCGGCCACTCGACAGCGCCGGGCGCGAACACCTCCGCCCGGCCACCGCTCGCGGCGCGTCCCTCCTGGATCAGGACCCCGTGAAGGTGGCGTCCGTCCTCGGCGGCCCGGATCTCGACGGCCGCCCCGGTCAGGCGGCCCCTCATCAGGCGACCTTGAAGGCCACCTGCGAGTAGGCCCCCGGCTGCACGACGATCACGTCCCCGAGCAGGACGTGCAGGGTGAAGTACCGCTCGCCCTTCCCGCTACCGGAGTACACGTCGTCCACCCCGATCCGGCCCCAGTGCGGGCACACGGCGGTGCGCATCCCGCTCCGGCCCATCCTGTAGAGGATCGCTTGCGCAATAGTGGAAGCCGTCGCTGGCATCCGGTTGTTGGTCCAGAACCCGCCCGTCCGTTCCATGGCATAGGCCGCGGCCGACATCTCGCCCTTGTAGTTGGTCGCGGACTGGAAGGTCCGCGCGGCCAGCTTCATGGTGTCCGGGTTGACGACGATCCCCACGTCCTTGAGCGTCGAAGCCCACAGCCCGTCGATCCCGCCGGCGTGCGCCCCGGCGAAGGCGTCGAAAGTCGCGACGTCGGTCGGGTCGGACGGGTCCGTCAATCTCAGGAACAGCCCGCGCAGGTCGTCGTTCGTGCCGTCGCCATTGAGGCCCTGGTCGTCCAGCTCGGCGCTCAACGCCATCGACAGGTTCTCCCGCAGCGCCGACTCGAAATTGGCCTGTCCCACCGCCGCGATGTCCTCCAACGTCAACTCAAGCCGAGCACTCACGCGCTTCGGGGTCGCCGTCGTCACGGTGAAGGTCGCGGCGGTGGCCGGTGCGTCGGCCGACTTCGCCACGGCGTCCGCAGCGGTTGCCGAGGCGATTGTCGCGCTGGCGTACGTCCCACTCATCACCCTCGGCATCTCCACCCCGAGACGGGGCAGGATCGACGGCGCGAAGACGTGCGGGCGGATGCGGTCCAGGTTCACGCCGACGGTTCCGGGCGCGTCCGTCACGGCGCGCTCCTCCGGAGTCGTCGTGTCCCACAGCTCCAGCGGGATCCCGTCCTCGATTCCGGCGGCGTCCATCAGCTCGGCCTCGGCCCCCTGCACGAGCCCGCCCCGTAGCGCGGCCTTGAGATAGCGACCCAGGCTGGCCTTGCTCCGCAGCTCCAGCCGCTCCCGGGTCTCCCGGTCGGGGCTGGCCGCGGCCTCCGCCTTGCGCTTCTCCACCTCGTCGGCCTCGGTGACCGTCGCCACCCGCCACCTCACCTCGATGTCGCGAAACTCGGTCGTCAGCTTTTCCGCCTCCGCCCGAACCTCGTCCGTGAAGTCGTCGCCCTCCAAGCCGCTGATTTCGTTCAGCCGCTGGCGAACCTCGGAGCGCCTCAGCTCCAGCTCTTGTGCCTTCGTCATGATTGTGGCCCTCCTCAGGCCTCGATTAGATCCTCGACATGGGCCAGCCCCCGCGGGGCGCGATCGACTACCCGGACACTGCCCTCGCCCAGCGTGAACCTCCTCGTCGCCGCCTCACCCTCGACGTCGACGATCACGGCCTCACGGCTCACCGACACCCGCACCGGGTCCTCCAGCAGCGACCGCAGAATCACCCGCAGCGCCTCCGCCGTGTTCTGGCGCGTCCGCTCCTCCAGCAACTCGAACAGCGCCTTCGTGCTGACCGTTATCCGCTGGTCGTCCTCGCGGTCGACCAGCCCCAGCGTGGTGACCACCGCGGTCGCCAGCGCGCGCTTGACGGACACGGGTCCGGAGACGCCGCCCAGCAGGTGACGGAGCCGCTTCACCGGATCCTCCCGCGCCGACGGCGGCGCGACGCTCATTCGTTGTCCCCTGGCCATCGCTGAGGATACCGCCGACCGGAAGCCCCCTCATTCTGCGCGGGAATCCGGGGGGGCCAGCTCGCCCACAAGACGCCGCCACGCCTTCGCGCCGGGCCGGTCCGGCCGCCGGTGCTCCCTCAGGTGACACCGGCGGCACAGCGCCGCCAGGTTCGCGAGGTCGTTGCCGCCACCGGCCCACAGCGGCCGAACGTGGTGGCACTCCAGACGGCCCGCCCGCCCGCACTTCGTGCAGCGCCAGCCGTCGCGATCGAACACGGCGCGCCGGATCCGCGCCCAACCGCGGGGCCGCCCGCCGGGCCGGTGCCAGCTCACACGGCCACCAGCCGCATCTGCGGGGCCGCCCAGCCGCCGCGGCGCGTCCCCTCCGCCACCGCCAGGATCGCGGCCGCCGCGGCATCGTCACGCGCCCGCGACCGGCGACCGCCTTGCGCCGACTTGGCCAGTTTCTCGTTGGCCGCGGGATCCGAGACCGTGCGGGCCTCCGCCATTGCCGCGCGCAGCAACAGCGACCGCTCCGGCCGGACGCGACCACCGAGACACGCGCGGCGGAAGGCGACCAGGTCCTGCCCGCCGTCCTTGAAGCCCTGCCCGCGGACCACCAGCTCCGCCATGGGGAACCGGACGGCCTCCAGCTCCTGCCGCAGCTCGCGCTCCCGCCAGCGGTCGCACACGACCACACGGGGACGGCCCCAGCGCCGCAGCACCTCCCGGAGCAGCTCGCCCACGTCCACCACCCGAGCACCGGCGAACACCAACTCGCCCCGGGCCGCCATCTCCCCGTACAGGCCCCGGCGCACCTGGTCCAGCCGCTCCCGTTCGGCCAGCGCCGGAAGCTCGGCAAAGGCGGCGAAGGCCCGGAGCGCGCCCGTTTCCGGCCAGTAGGCCGCGCACGCCGACATGGCCGCGCCTGACGACAGGTCGACCCCGAGTGCATACGGCCCGGTCAGCTCGGCGTCCCCCTCGATCCCGGCCCATGTCGAGGCGTCCAGCACCGTGCTCTGGTGCGTGTCCGACACCCCCGCGTTGAGGCGCAAGGCGCGGAAGCTGGCCAGCGCCGAAGGATCGCGCGCCGCCTCCGCCGCCTCCCGCGCGATGGCGGCCTCCAGGTGCGGCATGTGCTCCAGACTGGGATTCGCCGCGGCCCACGCTGCCCGGTCCAGCGGGTCGGCGTCCACCTCCCCCGCAAAGCACAGCGACCGCGGCCCCTTGAGCATCTTCTCGAACCAGTGCTCACCGGAGTCCGGGCGCGTCCCCAGCGCCACCAGCCGCCCGCCCTCGATCTTCCCGAGACCCGTCCTCAACGCCGCGAGCATGGCGTCCGACTTGCTCCGCTCCCATTGGGCCGGCTCGTCCGCCAGCACCAGGACCGGCGCGAGCCCGTGCGCGCGCTTCGGGTCGCTCCCGATACACGACACCCGCGCGCCCGTCTCCCGGCACTCGATCGACTGGGCATTCTGACTCTGGAGCACGCGCCACCGCTCCCGATCCTTCCGGGTCGGACCCCCGCTCCCGAACATGAAGGCCAGCAGGTGCTCGTACGCGATCCCCGCCTGGCGGAACGAACTGGCGGCGATCACCGTCTCCGCCCGCGGTTCGTGCAGCGGCCCGTCCAGTGCCGAACAGGCCACCGCGGACACCAGCGTCGTTTTGCCGTTCCCCCGGGCAACCGACAGCGCCACGTCCCCCGGTTCGTCGAACAGGTTCAGGAACGCCCGTTGCCACTCGATCAGCCGAAGCGGAGCCCCGGCCCGCGGCCCCTGGGTCACCGTCAGCCCGGCCAGGTACCCCGCCAACCGGCCAGAAAGCCGAGTGTGGGAAATGGTGGCTCCCCCTTCGCTTTCACCCCCACGCGGCGGGGGTGGGGCAGGGGTCCCCGCGGCCCGCTCCGCCTTACGTCGGGCCCGGAGGCGGCGCATGGCGCTACGCTGGGCCGCCCTCCTCCTCTCCGGGTCCTTGTACGGCATCACGCGGCATCCCGGCCAGCGCGTCGAACGCATCTATGTACGGACGCGCCGAGCTGGGCCATTGGACCGTCGGTACATCTTTCCCTAGGCGCACAGCGGCAGGGCGGGGCTGGTTCTCCGGCAGGTGCTTCACGACGGCGTTGAAGGCGTCGTCCAACAGCGCCTCCTTCTTGCGCCACGTGAAGTCCGTGACCTCCAGGCTGTTCCCGGTCATTCTCGCCCAGACAGCCTTGGCGACGATCCGCGCGATATACTGCGCTTCGGACGGTTCCAACATGCGACTCTCCCTCATCTCTCTCTCCAGTTTCCAGTTGTACGGGGCAGCCTGCCCGGGTGCCGAGCGTGTAGCGCATTGGGGGCCTCCCCGGATAGCAAGGCGGCCGGTGCCCGGGAGCAGCCCCCCCGAACACCGGCCAGGACGCATCGACCGGACTCCACGAACCGGCCTCACGACGCTCCGAGTGTCGCGGGCGCGAGGGGCGCGGCGCAAGGGCTTGTACGGTCTACAAGGGGGGTGAGGAGCGGCGGGGTTGGCACTAGGATACAGAAAGCTCCCCGGCCTTGGTCAGAGACCGGGGAGCGCAACGGTCACCGCATTTCCCTTGGAGGAGGACATGACCGCCGACCTGAAAGCTAATCGGCCCCGACGGGGGGGCAACCCCCTCGGGAAACCTTGCATAAAATGCAATGTTTTCGCGGATGCCCGGGGCCGGATCCCGGAGGAGCTTGCCCTTCACGGACTTGCCGACGCGCATCACGACCCGCTTGTCGGGGAGCGCCGCGACGGCCGTTTCAGGGCCCTGCGCGTCCATCCGTCCCATGCCTGGTGGTGGCCGTATGTGGAACTGCGCACGGCCACCTCGCACACGGCCGTCGTGGTCGACGTGGACCGTCCCGGCGCCCTCACCGAGGCCGTGGGGGCCGGACTGGTCCCCCGCCCGTCCGCGGCTGTCGTGAGGCATGGCAACGGCCACGCCCATGCCGCCTGGTTCTTGCGCAATCCGGTCCATCGGTACCCCCACGCGAGGCCGGGGCCGTTGCTCAAGCTGGCCCGAGTGGCCGACTATGTCGTGCAGGCGACGGGAGCGGATCCCGGGTACACGGGCGTGACCACCCACAATCCGGCCATCGCCCAACTCGGGTTCGAGCGGTGGTTCGGGGCCGCCCGAGACGGCTGGAGCCTAGCGGAGCTGGGGGCCTACGTCCCGCGCGGCTGGCGCCGGCCCGCGAGACGGTTGACGGGGATCGGGCGGAACTGCGACACCTTCATGGCCGCGCTCCGGTGGGCGGGGAGGTCGTGCAACCGGGGGCGGTCCGTGTGGGAGGCCGCGCTGGCCTTCAACGGGCTCAACGAGCCGCCGCTGGCGGAGGCGGAGCTGCGGGGCATCGTGCGGAGCGTGGAACGGTACAGGTCGGAATGGGAAGCCCGCGGCTGGCACCGTCCCGCCTGGCTGGCCCGACAGGCCGCAAGGGGCCGCCTGAGCGGCGAACGACGGGCGGCCCGGGCCGACAGGCGTCGGGAGCGCGTTGCGGCGCTGGCGGCCGCCGGGTGGCCCCGCGACGCGATCATGGCGGAGGTGGGGATCAGCCGCCCCACCTTCTACCGCTACCTCGTAGGTGGAGTCTCACGAACCAACACAGGATAGGGGGTTGTCCGTCAGTCCTCCGGCAGAGCCGCGACGGCGCTCCGGTCGGCGCGGAGCTTGCGGGCGTAGCGGGCGGGCATCTCGGGAGACTGCCAGCGCCCCGCCACCATGACGGCGGGGAGCGCCGCGCCGTTGGCCGCGAGGTCCTGGGCCATGCCCACGCGCGGCGAGTGCCCGGAGTACCCCTTTTCCCCGAGCCCGGCGGCGGCGCAAGCGCGCTTGATCCGCTTCGTGACGGAGGCGGGCGTGGTGTAGCCGAACACACGGGCGCGGGGGTCCGGATCCTCCGGCATGATCAGGCGGACGGCGTCCGCCGCGCCCTTCCGGATGTGCTGGACGGCGGGCTCGGCGGACGTCTTCGACTCGCGCACCACGACCCATGCGGTCCCGTCCGGCCGGAAGGCCACGTCGGACCACCGAAGCGCCACGGCCTCCCCTCGCCGGAGCATTGCGTCTCTCATCACGGCGATTAGGGCGACCTCAAGCGCGGCCCGCCTCCTGGCCCGCTCCTCCGACTCGAGCCCGCTTCCCTGTTTCCGGGGCTTGTGAGCGGTCTCCCTTATCCGTCGGAACCGCTCAGCGGTGATCCCCCGGGCCTGCCTCGGCTGGGGCCTGCCGTCCTCGCGCGCGCGGCCACGTAGGCCGGCCAGCACGTTCTTCACGATCACGTGTTCGGTCGGGCTCGGCTGGATCCCCATGTCGTGATGGTAGCGGATCGCGTTGCGGTCCATGGAGAGGGTCGCGAGCGAGAGGCCGGCCTCGTAGCGGCCGATCAGGTAGAGGCCGACGACGAAGGGGTCATCCGTCTCGAAGTCGCGCGCGGCGCACCACCTCCGGAATCGTCGCCACGCCCCCTCGTACGCCGATCGGGTCTTCGGGCGCTTCCGGGTGTGCATCGTCTCGGATAGTTGCGTGAGTTCGCCAATGTCCATATTTGGGGGGGCCTCCGGCAGGGGTTCCGTCGCGGTTATTCCTCCGTAAGGTAACGGAACAAAAGGGTGCCTACCGCAACGAATGCGATCGCGAAAGCCCACAGCAATCGCGCCGAACCCGAGATCTCGGCCCAGGGCCGGTCGAGGAAGACCCGGGACGATGCCGTGGCGCCGAAGAAGACGAGGGGCACCAGCACCGGGAAGGTGAGCGCCGGCAGGAGCGAGTCGCCCAGGTTGCTCTGCCGGGA
>JAPOOQ010000313.1 GCA_026713345.1 Gemmatimonadota bacterium
CCAGCTCGTGCACTACGGGATCACGCCGGAGGAGGCCAGGCTGCGGTGGATCCCCATCCTCTGGGGGGCGGGAATGCTGCTTACGGTCCTGCTGGCGGTGTCGGTCTTCCGGTATCAGCGCCGGACCGCCGCGGAGCAGGCCTGGACGGCGATGGCGAGGGAGCTGGCGCATCAGCTGGGCACGCCCATAAGCTCGCTCCAGGGGTGGGTCGAGGTGCTCGGGCTGGCGCCAAAGCAGCGCCCGGGACAGATGGCCCAGGCCGAGATCGCGACCGCCATCGGCGACGACCTGGTCCGGCTGGAGCGGGTCAGCCGGCGGTTCGAACTGATCGGACGGGACCCGGCGCTGCGGCGCGTGTCGCTGAAGCAGGTTGTGGACGAACTCCGCTCCTACATGGAGGTCAGGCTGCCCCGGCTGGGACCGGGAGTGGCGCTGCATGTCGACGTGCCGGACGAGCTGCCGGATGTCCAGGGCCACGAAGTGCTGCTGACCTGGGCACTCGAGAATGTCGTCAAGAACGCTCTCGACGCGATGGCGGGGACCGGCGGATCGATCACCATCTCGGCGCGGGCTCCCGACTCCCGTTGGGTCGTCCTGCAGATCCGGGACACCGGGCCCGGCGTGCCCTTCGAGATCCGCGACCGGCTCTTCGATCCCGGCGTGACGACCAAGTCGGGAGGCTGGGGGGTCGGCCTCACCCTGACCCGCCGCATCATCGAGGTGGTCCACCGCGGCCGCATCGAGCTCCTCGACCGCGGTGAGCGCGGTGTTACATTCCAGGCTCGGCTCCCCCAGGCCGCCGAGTCCTGAGCCGGTGAGGGGAGCGGTCCCGGCGGTACGCGGCCCGCAACGGCTCCCCGCTTCATCAGCGTCCACCTTCGGCCAGTCCGGTGCAGCGGATACAGTCGCTCCTCGAATCCCTCAACCCTGAGCAGCGGGACGCCGTCGAGCACTTCGAGGGCCCCTGTCTCGTTCTCGCGGGCGCGGGGTCCGGCAAGACCCGCGTCCTGACCACGCGCGTCTGCCAGCTCATCGGCGAGCACGGTGTGCCCCCCGACCGGATCATGGCGGTCACCTTTACCAACAAGGCGGCCGGCGAGATGCGCGAACGGGTGGCGGCGATGCTGGGGGGCGAGCCGCGGGGAATCTGGATGGGGACCTTTCACGCCCTCGGCGCCCGCCTGCTCAGGCGCCACGCACCCGAACTGGGCTGGACCCGGGGGTTCGCCATCCGCGACGCGGAGCAGTCGGTGCGGGAGATCAAGAGGGCGCAGACCGCCGCCGAGGTCAGTCCGAAGCGTTGGAAGCCCAAGGCCATTCGCAGCTGCATTTCGGACGCAAAGAACCAGCTGGTGGGGCCGGAGGCGTTTTCGGAGGCGCACGGCGACAGCCTGGATCTGCTGATCAGGCAGGCCGCGCGCGTGTACCCGGTCTACCAGCAGGCGTTGCGGGACCAGGACGCCATGGATTTCGACGATCTGCTGATGTTGCCGGTGCGCCTCCTCGAGGGCAGCGAGCGGCTGAGGGAGCTGTATCGCGCACGATTCGCCTTCCTGCTCGTTGACGAGTACCAGGACACCACCCGCGCCCAGTTCCGGTTCCTGGAACTGCTGGCGCGCGAGCACCGCAACCTCATGGTGGTCGGCGACGACGATCAGAGCATCTACGGCTGGCGCGGCGCCGACATCCGCAACATCCTCGACTTCGAGCGCAGCTTCCCGGGCGCGCACGTGGTGCGGCTGGAGCAAAACTACCGTTCCACACAGGTGATTCTGGACGCTGCCAACGCGGTGATCTCGCAGAACATCCACCGCAAGGCAAAGAGGCTGCGCACCGAGCTTGCGGGCGGCGATCCCGTGACCGGCGTCGAGTCGGGCAACGAAACCGACGAGGCGCGCTGGATCGTCGAGGAGATCGAGCATCGGATGCTCGCCGACCCGGATCTGGACCACCGCGACTTCGCGGTGCTGTACCGTACGAACGCGCAAGCCCGCTCCCTGGAGGACCGCTTCTGGCGGCGCGGACTCCCGTACCAGATCGTGGGTGGGGTGCGTTTCTACGAACGCCGGGAGATCCAGGACGTGCTGGCCTACCTGCGCCTGATCGCGAACCCGCGCGATGTCGACGCCTTTGAACGGGTGGTCAACTACCCGCGCCGGGGGGTGGGCAGCGTTTCACTGGGGCGGCTGTTCGGCTTCGCGCTGGAGGAGGGGATCGGTCCGCTGGAGGCCGCCGAACGGGCAGGGGAGGTGGCCGGGCTGAACCGCACGGCGCGCCGCGGGCTTCTCGATCTGGCGGAGCTGATCCGCCGGTACTCGGTACTCGCGGCGACGCAGGCCGTCGGCGAGGTGCTGGAGGCGCTCATCGGGGAGCTGGAACTCACCCGGCTGCTCCGCGAGGAGGGCCCGGAGGGGGACGACCGGGCCGAGAACGTCCGGGAGCTGGTCGCGGCGGCCAGCCAGTTCGAGTCCGAATCGCTGCCGGATCTGGAGGACGACGAACGCGATGCCTTCACCGATCTCGGACTCTTCCTGCAGCACGTGTCGCTGGTCGCCGACATCGACCGACACGATCCCGGAGCCGACGCCGTGACCCTCATGACCCTGCACAGCTCCAAGGGTTTGGAGTTCCCGGTGGTCTTCATCAGCGGCATGGAGGAGGGGCTCTTCCCGCTCGCCCGCGCCTATGACGAGGAGCACCTGCTGGAGGAGGAGCGGCGCCTCTTCTACGTCGGACTGACTCGGGCGCGGCGGAAGGTGTACCTGTCCTGGGCGCGTTCGCGCCGCAGGGCCGGCGACATCTCCTGGTCCGGTCCGTCGTCGTTCCTGGACGCGCTCCGGGAGGACATGGAGGTCCGGACCACCGGCCGGACCGGGTCGGCGAGGTGGGTGGGCGGACGCGGACGAAGGGCGCGGCAGCGTGCCCCCACCCGGGACGAACCCGATTTCAACCAGGACCGCCCCGGCTACAGAAAGGGGGAGAGGGTCGTGCACCAGACCTTCGGATCCGGCACGATCGTCGAGCTCTCGGGATTCGGGCCCGATCTCAAGGTCACCGTGGACTTCGAGGAGGCGGGGCGGAAGAAGCTGGTGGTTCGCTACGCGGGACTGGAGAAGGACTACTTCTGAGCGGGGATCGGGGCGTCTGGCCCTTGAAGCTACTCCTCGGCGGGAAGGACCCGCTCGGAATCGCCATCGACTTCGGCAACTTCCGTCGCAGGCCGCTCCGCTGCATCCCGGGCCTGCCCGGAACCCGACAGCGGCCACGGCAGATTCCCCAGGCCAGCCCGCAGCGAGCGCAGTCTGGACGCCCCCTCCAGAACCGCGTCCTCGGCCTCCGACTGCGCCAGGTCGAGCAGCGCCACCAGGTCCTTCAGCCGGTGCTGCAGCTCCCCCGAGGCATCCGCGATGCCATCGGCCAATCCGGTGAAGGCCTTGTTCACGCGGTCGATGTCGGTGCGGGCGACCTCGGTGATGTGCTCCAGGTTGCGGGCGGCCGCATTGGCGTGCTCAACCAGGGGCCGCGAGCGCTCCTCGGCCGACGACAGGAAGCGGGTCCAGCTGCTCGACACCCGCCGCACCTCCGCCAGAAGGACGAGAAGGACGACCAGGACTCCGGCGAACGCAAGCGCGACCAGGACTGCCGCCCAGCCCGGCACGAGGGTCAGGCTGTCGCTTGCGAGCGTAAGGACGGTCGTGTCCTGCGGAGCCGGTGGACCGGTGAACGGCATGTAGTGGTTTCCGCCCTGTAGTGAGGTGATTCCCGGGGAGATTCGAATATGGGACTTCAGCCCGGCGCGATCCAGCGGTAGCTTTCGGTCATGCCAACATTGATCGTGACCGGCGGCCACGAACTTTCGGGCACAATCCGCCCCGCCGGCAACAAGAACGCGGCGCTTCCCGCGCTCGCCGCGACGCTCATGTCGGCCGAACCCGTCACGCTGCGCAACGTCCCGCGCATCCGTGACGTCCACACCCTGCTCGAGATCATGGAGTCGCTGGGCGCCCGCGCGACGTGGACCGGTCCGGGCACGGTGGTGGTGGACGCAAAGGGCGTGAACGCGGGCAACCTCGACCCGGCCCTCTCGGAGCGCATCCGGGCGTCGATCCTCCTGGCGGGCCCGCTGCTCGCGCGCTTCGGATCGCTGTCGCTGCCACCGCCGGGGGGAGATGTAATCGGCCGGCGCCGGCTCGACTCGCACATCCTGGCCTTCCGGGCACTCGGAGCCAAGGTCGGCTTTTCGCGCGGCCTCGAAATCGACGCCCGGTCGCTCACCGGCGCGAACATGTTCCTCGACGAGCCGTCGGTGACCGCGACCGAGAACGCGGTGATGGCCGCCTCCATGGCCGCCGGCGAGACCACCATCCGCAACGCCGCCTGCGAGCCGCACGTCCAGGATCTGTGCCACCTCCTCAACGCGATGGGGGCCCGGATCCGCGGCATCGGCGGCTCCACCCTCGTCATCGAGGGGGGCTCTTCGCTCGGCGGCGCCGACTACGAGATCGGGCCCGACCACATCGAGACGGGGTCGTTCATCGGCCTCGCCGTCCTGACCCGGAGCCGGCTGGTCATCGAACGCGCCCCGGTCGAGCACCTCGACTCGATCCTGATCGGATTTCGCCGCCTGGGGGTGGACTGCCGCGTCAACGGGAGGGACCTCATCGTGGACGGCCGCGTCGAGCCGGTCATCCAGATGGACGCCTTCGGGCACCTGCCCAAGGTGGACGACGGCCCCTGGCCCGCCTTCCCGGCGGATCTGACGTCCATCGCGGTGGTTACCGCCACCCGGGCCCGGGGTTCGGTCCTCGTGCACGAGAAGATGTTCGAGTCGCGGATGTTCTTCACCGACAAGCTGGTCTCCATGGGCGCACGGATCATTCTCTGCGACCCCCACAGGGTTGTGGTCGTGGGACCCTCCGAGTTGCACGGGGCCCGGGTGGAGAGCCCGGACATCCGCGCGGGGATGGCGATCCTGATTGCGGCCCTGGGTGCGCGGGGCGAGAGCCGGATCCGCAACGCGGCGCAGATCGAAAGGGGGTACGAGAGGATCGACGAACGACTTGCCGCGCTGGGGGCGAAGATCAGGCGAGTTGATTGACCGTCGGCGACGGCCGCCGCTATATTCAGATGTGGTCGGGCCGCAGTGTGGCCTTTTTCGAAGTGGGGGATGGCGTCCCCCGCTTTTTTTGTCGGTAGTTGCCAGGGGGTGGGCGTGAAAACAGACCGGACGGGACTCCAGCAGGGGTTCGAAGAACAGCTCGCGGATCTCGGCTACGAGATCGTTGAGCTGCAGTGGGCGGGCAACGCCCAGCGGCCGGTCGTCCGCCTGCGCGTGGAACACCAGTCTCCGGACCGCCCCGTGTCGCTCGACGACTGCGCGCTGGTGAGCCGCCGGCTGGAATCATGGATCGACCAGGAGGCCCGTCTGCCCGAGCGCTACGTGCTCGAGGTCTCTTCGCCGGGCCTGGATCGCCCTCTGACGCGCGACAAGGACTTCCACCGCTTCCTGGGGCGGAGGGTTGCCGTGCAGGGAACGCAGGTGCTTTGCGGCCGGGCGTCGCGCCTGGAGGGTGAACTGCTCGGCCTGGCGGGGGACGGGGACGGATCCGCAATCCGGCTCCGGTTGAACGAAGGCGACGAGGTCGAGGTGCCGCGCGCGGCGGTGCGGGACGCCCGACTCGTCCAGGACTGGAGCCAGGTGATACCATGAATACGGGTCTGATCATCGCAGCCTTCAAGGACATCGCGAAGAGCAAGAGCCTCGAGCCGGACGAGGTCAACGTGCTCATCCAGGACGGGATCCACGCGGGGCTGGCGCGCATCTACGGCGCCAACGTCGACGCCGAGATCACGATCGACGACCTGGCGGGCGATATCGACATGGTGGTGCTCAAGCGCGTAGTCGACGAGGTCGAGGATCCCTCGGCCGAGGTGTCCGTCGAGGAGGCGCGCTGGGACGACCCCACCTACGAGGTCGGCGACGTGATGGAGATTCCCGTCGATTTCTCCGAATTCGGGCGCAACGCCGTCATGGCGGCGAAGCAGCGGATCGTGCAACTGGTGCGGGAAGGGGAGCGGCAGCGGATCAGGGACGAGTATTCGAGCCGGATCGGCGAAATGCTCTCGGGCGAGGTGCAGCAGATCGAACGGGGCAAGCTGGTGCTGATCCTGAACCGGACGCGCGAGGCCGAGGCGATCATTCCCTGGAAGGAACAGAATCCGCGCGAGCGCTTTCGGCAGGGCGAATCCATCCGCTGCGTGCTGAAGAAGGTGGAGGAGACGCCGAAGGGCCCCAGGCTCATCTTCTCCCGCGCCGACCCGCTCTTCGTGGCCGCGCTCTTCAAGCTCGAGGTGCCGGAGATCTACCAGGGCATCGTCGAGATCAAGGAGCTGACTCGGGAAGTGGGGGGACGTACGAAGATCGCGGTGCACTCCCGCGACGACTCCATCGACCCCGTGGGGGCATGCGTCGGCCTGAAGGGGTCCCGGGTGCAGGCGGTGGTGTCGGAGCTGGGCGGGGAACGGATCGACATCGTGCCCTGGCATCCCGACCCCGAGATCTTCGCGCGCCGAGCGTTGGCCCCGGCGCGTGTGGCCAAGGTCATGTCCGACTCCGCGCGCCAGGTGATTACGGCCATCGTCGATGAGGACCAGCTGTCGCTGGCGATCGGCCGGAACGGACAGAACGTACGCCTCGCATCCCAGCTCATCGGCTGGCAGATCGACCTCTACGGTTCCCGCGAGTGGCTGGAGCGCGGCGAGGACATGGCGGTCTTCGTGGAGGGAGACGGCGACGGGTACGAGACCGCCGACTTCCCGCTGAGCGAACTGTCGCTCGAGGCCGATATCCTGGCCGCGCTCGCAGCTTCCGGTTACGACAGCTTTCTCGACATCATCGACCTCGACAGGACTGACTTTCTGGCTGTGGAGGGAGTCACGGAAGAGGCGGCTGTCCAGCTGCTGACCCTGATTGAGGATCTCACCGTGCCGGATTCGGATGGAGGCGAGCCCGCTGCGGCCGAGGCTGGAGGGGGCCCTGCCTGATGAAGGTTCGTGATCTCGCCGCCGACCTGAAGGTCACGCCGGACGTCCTCGTTCGGTTTCTGCGGAAGGGGGGCGTGCGCGTGGGCCACCCGGACGCACCGATCAGGGATTCGGACGTGGCCAGGGTCAGGATGCGCCTGGAGCGCGAGCGGCGGGCGGGCAAGGGGACTGCGGCCGATGTCATGCGGGCCGACCTCAAGCGCGACAAGCCCGTCAGCCGCCGCCGGCGTGTTCGCAGGCGCAGGACCCCGGTCGCTCCGGCTGCCGACGCGGGCACGCCGCCGGCCGAGGGCGCCGTTGCGGATGCGGAGCCGTCCGGGCTCCCAGCCGACGAGGCGCCAGCCGCACTCGCCGCCGAGGGCGCGGTCGCAACCGCGGCCGCCGTCGCGGACGGTTCGGCAACGGTGGAGGGGGAGGCCCCCGGTGTTCCTGTAGCGGACACCGCCACGGCCCCTTCGGCCGACATCGGCGAGCCTGAACTCCCGGCCACCGATGCCGCCGCTGCGGCGGAAGCCGATACGGCTCCACCCGGCCCAACCGGAGCACCGATGGAACCCGGGGCCGAGGCGCCGGTGTCGGTGGAACCGTCACCCGGTGCGGAGGAGCCCGCGGGACCCGTCGCGGCGGTGGAGGATACCGGGGCGGATCAGCCTTCCGCCGATCCCGCGGAGGGGCTTGTGCCGCCCGTGTCCGGGGTTGGCCCGGAGAGCGCGCCGACACCGGCAGGGGAGTCACCGCCACCGTCGGCGGCGCCAACCGCCGCCAGGGCCGGTCTTCCGCCGCCCCCGTCGGTTCGCCAGGGTCTGGGGGACGCAGGCACACCCGTTCGTGCCAGGCCGGAGCCCGCCGCCAGCGCCGGTCCCGGCGGAAAGGTCCGCATCCAGGCCGAAGGATATACCTCGGACGGACGCAGGAAGAGAGACCGCAAGAAGGGTCGCCGCCGCCGCGGGACAAACCGTGACCTGGCCAGGGAGAACATCCAGCGGGTCATGGCCGAGATCAAGAGCGGGGGGAAGAAGCGGCGCAAGGGCAAGGCGACGGTGGCTGCCGCCAAGGAGGAGAAGGTGGCCGCCAAGGAGGAGGCCGCCCGCAAGGTCGCTGCGGAGGCACGCAAGGTTAGCGTCAACGAATTCCTGACCGTGGGCGAGCTGGCGGAACTGGTCGACGTGAGCGCGACCGAGATCATCGGCACCGCCTTCAGGGACATGGGCTTGCCGCTGACCATCAATCAGCGGCTCGACTTCGACCAGATCGAACTCCTGCTGGAAGGGTTCGGGTTCAGCGCAGTCCGCGAGGCCGACTACCTTCCGGCGGCCGAAGCCGTGGAAGAGGACGACCCCGAGGATCTGCGCCCCCGCCCGCCGGTGGTCACGGTCATGGGCCACGTCGACCACGGTAAGACGAAGCTTCTCGACTGGGTTCGCAACACGAACGTGGTCGCGGGAGAGGCCGGGGGGATCACCCAGCACATCGGTGCCTACCACGTGGAGCTGGACGACGGGCGCACGCTCTCGTTCCTGGACACGCCGGGCCACGCGGCCTTCACCGCGATGCGCGCACGGGGTGCGGACGTCACCGACCTCGTGGTCCTCGTGGTTGCGGCCGACGATGCCGTGATGCCCCAGACGGTCGAGGCGGTGAGCCATGCCCGCAACGCTGGCGTGCCGATGGTCGTGGCCATCAACAAGATCGACCTGCCCAGCGCCGATCCGGGCAAGGTCAAGCAGGATCTCCTGCGCCACCAGGTCACGGTCGAGGACTTCGGCGGCGACACGCTGGTGGCCGAGGTGTCGGCGAAGACCGGCGAGGGGATGGACGACCTTCTGGACAAGGTCCTGCTCCAGGCCGAACTCCTGGAGCTCAAGTCCAACCCCTTCCGCGACGCGACGGGAGCGGTGGTCGAGGCGGAGCTGGACATCGGCAAGGGTCCGGTCGCAACCATTCTCGTCCAGAGCGGCACCCTCAAGGTCGGGGACAACTATGTCGTCGGACTGCACAGTGGCCGCGTCCGGGCGCTTTTCGACGAACGGGGCCAGAGCGTCGATTCGGTGGGCCCGGGGATCCCCGTTCAGATCCTCGGAACGGCCGGCGTGCCCCAGGCGGGCGACGTCCTTCAGGTCATGGACGCCGACCAGGCGGTTTCGATCGCCGGCAACCGGCAGCGGCTCGACCGCGAGAAGCAGCTCAGGATCAAGGAGCGGGGCATCAAGCTGGGCGACTTCAGCCAGCTCCTCGCCGCCGGCGAGACCAGTTCGCTTCGCCTGGTCGTCAAGGGCGACGTGGATGGTTCGGTGCAGGCATTGTGCGACGCCATGGAGCAGCTTTCCACCTCGGAGGTGCAGGTCGAGATCATCCACCGGGGCGTGGGGGCGGTGAACGAGTCCGACGTGATGCTGGCGCTCACCGCCGGCGCGGTCGTCATGGGCTTCCGCGTGCGTCCCGATGGCGGGGCGCGCCAGGCCGCCTCCCGCGAGGGGATCGAGATCCAGACCTACGACATCATCTACGAAGCCGTCGACAACGTGCGGGCAGCCCTGGAGGGGCTCCTGGCGCCGGAACGGAAGGAGAGTGTGATCGGGGCGGCCGAGGTTCGGGTGGTCTTCAAGATCCGCGGCGTCGGTACGATCGCGGGGAGCTACGTTGTGGACGGGTCTGTGCGCAGGGGCGCCCTGGCGCGCGTGATCCGCGACGGCGTGGTTGTCTACGACGGGGAGATCGGGTCGCTCAAGCGATTCAAGGACGACGCCCGGGAGGTGAAGGAGGGGTTCGAATGCGGCATCGGCATCGCCAACTTCAACGACCTCAAGACCGACGACATCATCGAGACGTACGACGTCGAGGAAGTCGCGCGCACGCTTGCGGAAGCCGAGGCGGTCTGAGGGCGTCCGGGGGAATGGGGCCGGCGGGTTCACGATGGTCGTGACGCTTGCCACGTGGGAGCTGTTGCTGCCCGGTTCGGGTTCGCTCAAGGACAAGCGCTCCGTACTGCGGTCGCTGAAGGACCGTCTTGCCCGCATGAACGTGTCGGTGGCCGAAACCGGAATGCAGGATCTGCGGGGGCGGGCCCGCATCTCGGTCGTCTTCCTGGCGGCGCATTCCGCGCAGGCCGACTCGATCCTCGCATCGGTCGACCGCCTCGTCGCCGGAGCGCGCGGCGCCGTGGTGGTCGCCAACAACAGCGAACGGCTCTGATGTCGCAGCGTCGGCGTTCCCGTCTGGGTGAGCAGTTGCGCCGCGAACTCTCGCTGAAGATCGACGGCCTGGTGCGCGACCCGGGGCTGGGATCGGTTACGGTAACCGGAGTCGACGTGACCGCCGACCTGTGGCTGGCACGGGTTTTCGTCGAGGCGCACGGTACCGCGGAGGAGCAGGCCGAGTCGATGGCGGCGCTCAGGCGCGCAGCTCCGTTTCTCCGCACGGTAATCAGCCGCGAACTGCACATCAGGAGAATGCCGGAGTTGCGCTTCCACCAGGACGAGTCGATCGAGGCGGGGCAGCGCATCGAGGCGATCCTGCGCGAGGTCCTGCCCGGGGACGGAGCCGGCGAGGGCGGCGATCCCGAGCCCGGCCCGGGGGCCGGGGACCGTTGAGCGGGCAGGCGGAGCGCATGGGGTTCCTGCTGGTCGACAAGCCGGCCGGAGTGACCTCGCACGATGTGGTGGCCGCCGCGCGCCGCGCCCTCGCGATCCGGAAGATCGGCCACGCGGGCACGCTCGATCCCTTCGCGACCGGCCTGCTGGTGCTGGGGATCGGACGAGCAACTCGGCTGCTGGAGTACCTGGTGGGGCTGGACAAGGAGTACGAGGGCACCGCCCGCCTCGGCGTCGCCACCGACTCGCTCGATCCCGAGGGCGCGTGCGTCGCGCGTGACGAACGCTGGCGGGGGATCCCGGGCGAACGGATCCGATCCGTGGCGGCCGGGTTGGAGGGGCCTATTCTGCAGACTCCACCAACGTATTCGGCGATCAAGGTGGGCGGCGTGCCCGCGCATCGCCGGGTCCGGCGCGGGGAGACGGTGCGGCTAGCGCCCCGCGAGGTGAGGGTGCACCGCTTCGAGGTGCTCGGCGCCGACCTGCCCGAGGTGCACTTTCGCGTGGCCTGCTCGAGCGGCACCTACGTGCGCAGCCTCGCCGGCGAACTGGGAGAGCGTCTGGGCACGGGGTGCCACCTCACCGCGCTGCGACGAACCCGGGTCGGCGCCTTCCGCCTGAGCGACGCGGCGCCGGCTGCCGCCCTCCGCGCGGCAGAGTTGCCGGACCACGCCTGGGTGGAGCCGCGAACCGCGCTTTCCCACCTCGGCACAGTGGAGGTGCACCCCGAGGAGGCGACGCTCCTGGCACAGGGCCGGCGCATTCCGGCAGGGGAGGCCCGCGCGGGCTCGGCGCCCTCCTCCGGCCCGGTGGCGTTCGTCCTGCCCGGGGGCGATCTCGTCGCCGTGGGCGGTGTCCGCGACGGGCTGATCGAGCCCGGCAAGGTGTTCCTGCGTGTCTGAGCGCGCTCCCGGCCCGACCGTCTTCCAGGCGGGCCCGTCGGGGCTGCCGCGCGACAATCGCCCCGTGATCGTCACGGTGGGCACCTTCGACGGCGTGCATCTGGGCCACTGGAAGGTGTTGGAAGAGATCGGAGCTCGGGCGGAAGCCGTCGCCGGGCGGAGCGTTCTGGTCACCTTCGACCCGCATCCGCTGCGCATCGTCCGTCCGGCGGCGGCCCCGCCACTCCTTACGACGCCCGACGAAAAGAAGACCGTACTCGCCGAGAGCCGCCTCGACTACGTCGTATTCGTGGCCTTCACCCCCGAGCTGAGGGAGTACTCGCCGCGCCGGTTCGTGACCGAACTGCTCCTGGCGCGGCTGGGCATGAGCGAACTGGTGATCGGCTACGATCACGGGTTCGGCAAGGGAAGGTCCGGGGATGTGGACACGCTGCGCGCAATCGCCGCCGAATGCGGGTTCGCGCTGGACGTGGTCGACGCAGTGTACGCCGATGCCGCGGCGATCTCCTCGACCTCGATCCGCCGGGCGCTGCAGGAGGGGCGGCTGGCCGAAGCGAACCGCGGTCTGGGCCGGCCCTATCCCCTCACGGGAATTGTCGTGCGTGGCGACGGACGCGGCCGTGAACTCGGGTTCCC
>JAPOOQ010000314.1 GCA_026713345.1 Gemmatimonadota bacterium
AGGCGCTGGCGCGCCCCGACAAATGGTACCTGGGCGGACTGGACGGAGTGGTCTGGGCTCCGCCGTTCCCCCGCTGGCTGGACCGGCCCGGGTTCTGGGACGCGGCCCACCTGCTGAACACCGCGATCCAACCCTGTTTCGCAGTGGCACTGCTGGATGCGGAAGCCCGGGAGATCCCGCTCGCGACGGCTGAGCCCCGCTGGCGTCCCGGCGCTCTTACCGTGAATTGGCGGACGCCCAGCGGTGCGATGGCGATCGAGGACAGGCGGGTCCTCTCCGGAGGAATCCTCGAATCCTCCTGGAGGCTGGCGGGTGCTGCGGCTGCGTCCGGCACCGACGCCGCGTTCGGCAGCGAAGCGTCGGCAGGCACCTCGGACGCTTCCGGCCTCAGAGTCGCCCCCTACTTCCTGGTCGCTTTCACCGCCCAGCCCGCGGGCCTCGTCGAAGGACTGGACCCCACCGGCGACGGGATGAGGTGGGTGCGCACGGTAACCGACAGGGCGGGCCGGGAGCTGACGGTCGAAATGGAGATTTGCGGGGATGGCGAACCCGCATGGCGGAAGGCTCTTCCCTCGGAGGGGACGGCGACGCCGGTGTGGGCGCATTCGCCGTTCGCGGAAGGGGGACTCGATGGCGTCCCGGGCCCGCTGCCTTCCGACGACATCGGGTGGACCTGGGTGGCTGTGGCGTTTCGGGTTGGCGCCGGGGACGCCGCGCCGGTAGCCCTGCGGATGCGGCTTGTGCCGCGTTTGCCGGGGCAGGTCCGGCGGAGGGCGAACCGACCGGGTCCGGGGACGACCGCCGAGGCCGCGCCGGCCGATGCCGCGCCCGCCGATGCCGCGCGCCCCGATGCCGCCGCCGCCGCTCCCGTCGACTGGGCGTCCTTCTTCGCAAGCTTCCCCTCCTTCACCTGCGGCGACGCGCACCTCGACCGCTACTTCGACTACCGCATCCACGGACTGGGCCTCAACCGCATCGAGGGGCGGTGGGGGAACATCCGCAACCCGTGCATCGCCGAAGGTCCCGGGTACTTCCACGTCCCGATCACCTACAGCGCCCAGTGTCACATGATGGAGATGCGCTGGCGCGCGGGCGGAAGGGAAGCGTGGGGATCGCTCCTCAACTTCCTCGACCACCAGAAGGAGGACGGGTCGCTGCACGGGCGGCTCTACCCCCATCACCTGGAAGGGACCGACTTCTATCACGCGAACTGGGGCGACGCGCTGCTCGCGGTCGACGACATGCAGCCGGATACGAGCCCCGGCCACCGCACGCTGTCGCGCTGCTACGACGGCCTGGCGCGTTACGCCCGCTGGCTGATCGCCGAGCGCGACCCCGAGGAGTCGGGGATGTTCACGGTCGTGAACCACTTCGAGACCGGCCAGGAGTATATGTCCCGCTACATGGCGGTGGACGAAGCGGCCGACGTGAGCGGCTGGCGCCCGCGGCTGCGGCTGAAGGGGATCGACGTGACGGTGTACGCGCATCAGCTCTTCCGGGCGCTGGGCGTGCTCGCGGGGCGACTGGGGCGGGAGGGCGACGCGTCCGACTGGCGTGTGGTGCAAGATTGTTGCGCAAGTGCAATAAACCGGCACATGTGGTGTCCAGTTGCACAACTCTTCACGGATGTGGACGGGCGCACCGGCGAACGCACCGGGGTCAAGGCCGCGGTCGGCTTCTATCCCCTGCTGACGGGGCTCGTCGACGGGGCGCGCCTCGACGCCATGCTGGACCACCTTGAGAATCCATCCACCTTCGGCACCACATTCCCGCTGCCTTCGTCGAGCGTGGACGACCCCCGCTTCTCGGCCGAGGGGATCTGGAGGGGGAAGCGGCGCAACTGTCCCTGGAACGGGCGGGTGTGGCCGATGACGACCAGTCACGTGATCGAGGGACTGCTGCGCTGCTGGCGGCGGGGCAGCGAGCGCGCGGGGACTCTGGCTGCGAACATGCTCCCGCGCTTCGTGCGGATGATGTTCACCGATGGCGATGTCGACCGGCCGAACTGCTTCGAGCACTACAACCCGTGGACCGGGCGGGCCTGCCACTTCCGCGGGATCGACGACTACCAGCACTCCTGGGTCCTCGACCTTCTGGCGCGGGGAATCGCCGGGCTGCACGTGGACGCCGACGGGGTGGAGGCGCGGCCGCTGCCGCATGGGCTCAAGCATGTCTCGATGGGACCGGTGGCGGCGCGCGGGCGGCAGCTGTCGGTCGAGCTGGATGGGGACCGAGTGGTGTTGATGGTGGACCAGGAGCGGTTCAGCGGGACGCGGGAGCGGGGGGTCCGGGTGGGGTGGGCGGAGGCCGGGCCGTGAGCCGCGTGGCGGAGGGCGTCGTCCTGCATGGCGTCGAGAAGCGGTTCGGGGACGTGACCGCCGTGGCCGCGGTCGATCTCGATGTGCGCGCGGGCGAGCTCATGGTGCTGGTGGGTCCGTCCGGGTGCGGCAAGAGCACGCTACTGCGCCTCATCGCCGGGCTGGAGGAGCCCACCGCGGGGGAGGTGTGGATCGGGGAGCGGTGCGTCGACGAGGTCGCGCCGGGAGACCGCGACGTGGCGATGGTCTTCCAGAGCTACGCCCTCTACCCGCACATGACCGTCGCGCAGAACCTGGGCTTCGGCCTCCGGGTGCGGGGCGCGAGCCGGGAAGAGATCGGGGAGCGGGTGGGGCGCACGGCGGAGGTGCTGGGGCTGGTGGAGCTGCTGTCGCGCCGCCCCGGCCAGCTTTCGGGCGGCCAGCAACAGCGGGTGGCACTGGGTCGCGCGATGGCCCGCGATCCCGGGGTC
>JAPOOQ010000315.1 GCA_026713345.1 Gemmatimonadota bacterium
GAGCGCGTCGGGGCTGCCGGTGATCCTGGACTACGATCCGCGCGCGGGGCATGCGGGGGGGCGAACCTTCAGCCGGAATGTGCGGAATGCGGCGATGGAACTGGCGTTCTTGTGGGGGCAGGTGGGTCAGCGAGAATAGGTCATTGATTGTGGCAGTCAGAGGAAGAGCAGGATCTCGGCGAGAGGCGGCCACAACTCGTCGATCGAAACCGGTGGAGGAGTGTCGCACGCCACGGGCGTCAGCGTGATGGGCCGGGCATGCACCGGGTAGCGGCCTACGTCGATGAATGTGCGTGCAGTGCCAACCCAGGCGTCCCCGGAGCGGACCAGCCCTGCCGCCACTCCGCCATAGCCGGTGCTGAACCCCAAGTCAAGCGAATCACCGATGATTTCGCCGCTCATGTATGCGTGAACCGATGGCAGTGCTCCCTCCGGCACCACGATAGCCGTGCCTGATGAAGGCGGATCGCTCGGCCCGGCAAACTCGATCCTCGGCGGGATTTCGTAGTAGATCGAGTCGCCTCGCTCGCTGGGAACGGGTATCCCCCTCAGGCGGAAGAGCGGACGGCTCTCCACCACCCACTCACCAACGGTGACATCGTAGCAGCCGGTGAGTTGGGGGCTCGCCTGCTCTCCCTCGGATGTCGGTTTGGAGTCGGCAGCCCCACCTCCGCAGGCGCCTACGGCCACCATGAGGAGCGCTGGAGTTCGGAAGAGCGTCATCCTCAGAGCCGCAAGTCGGACAGATCGATCTCGACCCCATCGCCCTCTGAGGCAGGTTCGTCGCATGCCTACCGCCTACGGTCCCGCAACTCGACCGAAGTCTCATCTGAAGCCCCGCCCCTGCGCGGCACCGACAACCCTGTGACCGGGTTGCTTGCGGACGTGTTCAAGCCGTAGCGATCCCGCAAGCGCCCCAATACCACCGCGTGCGCGTCAACGTCGGGATACCAAAGCGTGATGGTCTTCACAAGCCCCCTGAGCGAGTCCAAACGGACGCTGATGGAATCCGTTGCACCGAAGAGTCCGGTGGTACGGCCCACGATGAGCAGGCGCCCCGCTAGAATCGTGTCGACCGACTCGGGAAGCGGCTCCCAAAGCGTGATGGCCTGCCCGCCTTCCAGCTCAACGGATCGCGGGATCGCGGGCCGCAGGGCGTCGATGGAGACCGGTGGCGGCGAGTCGCACGGTACCAGAGTCAGGTCCATCACCCGGACGTTAACCTGGAAGGGAACGACGTCCACAAACCAGCGCGCGGTGCCGGTCCACCCTTCCCCGAGTCGTCCCAGGCGGGCTCGCACTCCGGAGAAACCGGTACTGAAAGTCAGGTATAGCGAGTCGTGGACGACGAGGCCTCGCATGTCGTTGTGAACAGAAGGAAGCGCCCCCTTCGGCACCACTATTTCCGTATAGGCAGAGTCCCATTCGACCGGACCGCCGAATTCGATCCTAGGGGGAACCTCCGTAGAGCTATGTGTCGTGCCTGGAACCAGCTCCGCGCTTGGTACCGGCTCTAGCTCCTGACCGGGAACAGGCTTCTCCACCACCCATTCCCCGACGGTGACGTCGTGGCATCCTCCCAGTGTCTCGGAGGAGGGACGGGTGGCGGCGGGGATGGCGGGAAGCACCTCGAGGGGGGGAGGAGGGACGGGCGGATGGGCACCCTGCCCATCGCAGGCCCCGAGGCCCGCTGCGGCGAGCAAGAGACCGGAGGCAAGGAGATTCCCTCTGTGCCTGCACGACCTAACTGCGTGGGGATCTCCGTGGGTTTCGGGCATCCGGTTCGCCGCGGTCAAGTGCCCTTCTTTCTTCGCTCGCGCTTCAAGATGATTGATACACCGTGCCCCCGTCCGGGATCCATCCGGCAAGACCCGTCAGCCGCAGAACCAGAACCAGCGCTCGTCACCCAGCTGGAGTGTAACGTAGGGTTCGCTGTCTTCCGGCCACCGGCGTACGGTGTCGAAGTCCCGGCGCTGCAACACCAGACTCGTGATGCGGTTCGCGTAAGTGATCCAGCCGGTTGCCGGAGTATCGTCGGGTGCTCCATACACCTCCCGCAAACCCTCTTCCAGCCGGGCGAACGCGTCAGTGCCCGGGTAATAGAGCACCACGCACGGCACGATCCCACCTACATCCCGACCTACCGAGACGGCGATTCGTTCGGGCGTGCCGAAAACGCCTTGTAACGGACCGATGTCGGTAAGTTCGCCATAGCCATCCTGGTCAATCATCGACTCCAGCCACTCGGGCGGCAGCTCCCCTACCGTGATGGTGCAGCCGTCCGCAAATGTGATGGATCGTCCGAGCGGGCGCATGACGTCGATCGAGACCGGTGGCGGAGAGTCGCATGACACCGGGGTCAACTCGATCGGCCGCGCGTTTACCTGCTGGGGACGTACGTCGACGAAGGTACGCGCCGTGCCGGCCCACTTCTCGTCGGAGCGGGTCAGCGTCGCGTTCATTCCGGCGAAGAGGGTACTGAATCCCAGGAACAGCGAGTCACCGATGATCTCGGCGCTCGTTAAGCCATGAACCGACGGCAACGCGCCTTCCGGCACCACGATTCGAGTGGCCGAAGGCTTCCGAAAGGCGGGACCGGAAAACTCGATCCGCGGCGGGATTTCGAAGACGTGCGACCCCTCGCGAGGAACGGGGCCCGGCTCCTCACCCGGATAGCTCTCAACCACCCACTCACCGACGGTGACGTCGTAGCAGCCGGTTGGTTCCGTGCTCGCCTGCCTTGCATTGGGCGCCGATTCGGAGTCCTCGGTCCTGCCTCCGCAGGCACCTGCAGCCGCCATGACAACCAGCAGCACCCAGGAATGCGGGGGGATTCCGCCGTGCCGCCGTAAGCCACATCGCATGTCTGCACGACCCTTCGGCCCGTGTGAGCGTTGGCAACTACCCGGATCTTGGAGCAGCTGGGTCAGGTCAATGGTAGCGCAGGTCACGCAGCTCCAAAAGGAGGTAGCGGGGATCCCTAAGAAGCATCAGCGCCAAGTCGGTTATGCGGTTCCGGTACCGGATTACGCGAGGATCCCGGTCCTGCGTGCCGTCGGGTTCTCGGTATGCATCACGCAATCGTTCCTCCAGTCTCCCGAATGTGTCGGCTTGCGGGGAGTAGAAGAGCCGCACCCCCTTCACGATTCCTCCATAGTTCCGACCCACTGAGACTGTAATCCGTTCAGGAGTGCCGAAGATGCCTTGCATTGGACCGACTCCGGTGAGTTCGGCATTGCCATCCTGATCGATGATCGTTTCCAGCCACTCAGGAGCCATCTCGCCCACCGTTACTGATTGATCGCTTCGATTCGAGCCCTCACCCCTCCCTGTCCAGCCCCCACATCCGAACATACTCGACACCCAGTTCATCCGTTGCCTCGCCCAGGATGTAGTCCTCGCCGATCTCGAAGACTGTGACGATCGCGGGGGTCGCGACAAGGCCGAGCGCGCGACCGTCTCCGTCGAAGACGGTCCAGAGCGTA
>JAPOOQ010000316.1 GCA_026713345.1 Gemmatimonadota bacterium
ATCCGCGCGGTGATCTGGGTGCTGGACACGCTCGCCGAGCGCAGTACCGCGCGGCGGCTCTCCTTCAAGTGGCTGATCCCGATCACGCGCATGGTGCTTTGGGCAATCGCCGTGTACCTGATCGTCAACAACATCTTCCGCGTCGACGCCCAGGGGCTCATCGCGGCCGGGGCAGCGCTCGGCGTGGGCATCGCGGTTGCGGCCCAGGACGTGCTCAAGAACGTGCTCGGCGGCCTGACCGTCGTCTTCGACCAGCCCTTCCAGGTGGGCGACAAGATCTCGGTGGGCGGCACCTACGGCGAAGTGGTCTCGATCGGGCTCCGCTCCACGCGGATCGTGACCGCCGACGACGATCTGGTGTCCATCCCGAACTCGCAGGTGGTCGAGGAGCAGGTGGCGAATGCCAACGCCGGGCAGCTCAACTGCCAGGTGGTCACGAACCTGCATCTGCCGGGGCGTGTGGACGAGCGCAGGGCGAAGGAGATCGCCTTCGAGGCGGCCGTCACCTCGAAGTACGTCTTCCTGAAGAAGCCCATCGTGGTCCTGGTGCAGGACGACTTCCGGACCACCTTCCTGACACGAGTGAAAATCCGCGCCTACGTGCTCGACCCCCGCTTCGAGTTCGTCTTCCAGAGCGACGTGACGGAGCGCGCGCGCGAGGGCTTCCGCGCGGCCGGGCTGATGCCCGAGGGCGACTGGTATCCGTGGGTGGACGCGGAGGCGGCCGGGAGTGGTGCGGAGGCGGGGGCGGGGTGAGCGAGGCTGGTTTGTCGCACCCGTCCCGGTCCACCGACACGGAGATCGTCGAGTGGATCTCCAGGGCGGTGCATGACCCCTTCCGCGAGGTCTGGCGGCGACATGAGCGCGAGGCCTGGCTCCCGGTGCAGCAGGCGCTGGAGGACGGGCTGGCCGCGCATGGGCGGGCGCTGGCGGAGTTGGCCGGGAACGAAGAGGCGCCTACGGAAGTGTCCGCCGCCGAGGCCGTTGCCCGCTACCGCCAGACCGTGGCTGACGGCGTGCTCGCTCCCATCCGCGCCGCGCTCCGCGACCCTGTCGTGGCCGCGAGTCTCGAGTCGTCCATCGCACGCGCCTCCGTGGGCGCGACGGCGGCGGCAGACCAACTCCCGGCGCAGGTTCACGCGCCACTCTCGCTCACCGCGCTGCACGGAGGCCCCGGCCTGGGACCCTGGGCGACCCTCAAGCGGGTCTGTGCCGTGGCGCTGGGCCCGATCGTCTGGCGGCGAGAGGAACGCGAAGTTCCGGTAACCCGGGTCGCGCGCCACCACCTTGACCGGATTGTTCTGCCGCACCAGGCGCGGGCCTTGCAGGAGAGCCAGCGCCTGCGGGCGGCCTGGCTGGGGGACCTCGAACGCGCGTGGTCGGAATGGCTCCCGGTGGCGCTCGGGGCGCCGGCAACGGGCCCGGGCGACGGAGCCCGCGCGCGCGTGCACGGAGCGGGCGAGCGACTTAGCCGCAGGCTCCGTGCCCTGGCCGAGGGCGTCTCGCTCGCGTCGGGACGTGCGCAAGGCGAGGATATGGACCGCCCGGAAGCCACCCTTCGCGCGGCCGTGGCCGTTGCCGGGACCTTCGTCGGGGGGGAGAGCGCAGACCCCGCGGGCGGGGGCTGGAACCCGTGGGCCGCCGAAACGGCTCGCCGCTGGGACCGGCGCGCGGACGAGAGCGCGGCCCGCCTGCAGCTCTGCGGGACGCTCCTCGACGCCTGGGGCGACATCGGAGGGATTCGCCGCGATCTCACGGCCGGATGGGATGATGCCGTGCGGGGAATCGATACCGTGCTCGCCGAGCTCGATGCGTGTCTCGATCTGGGACGCGAGCGGGCGGACCGGCTGGCCGGTCGCGGGCGCGGGCTCGCCAGGGCGTTGAAGCGAGAAGGGCAGCGGACGATCACCGACCTCGGCGAGGTCGAGGGTCGCCTCGAGGATCCGGCCCGTCTGCGCGCGGCGCTGGCCCGCGGCACCGACGAGGCGCTGAAGCGAGTCGGGGAGGCCGCATCGCGGATGCCGGAGTCCCTCGTCCTGCACCGAATTCCGCCCTCGGGGGTGCCGGTCCGGCGCCCGGGAGGCGGCGGCCACGCGGTCCGGCTGCGCGACGCTGCGCTGCAGGCGTTCGACACGCGGCGGGATCAGCGGATCCGCTCGGCCCCCTCGGCGGTGGAGGAGGCGTTGGCGCGCGTACATCTGACAGTCGCGGAGCTGCGGGAGGTGTCCGCGTACGGCTACCAGGCCGCGATCGCGGAGCTGTCCGAGCGCGGAGATGCCGCGGCCGACCCGGTCGCGATGGTGACGACCGGACTCGAGCACGCCGACAGGAAGGTGGAGGCGGCGCGGGGGATTCTCTTCGACGCCCTGGCCGGGGCCGCCGCCCGGGCCAACAACGAATTCGCCCAGGGGCTGGAACATTTCTTCCAGAGGGCCACGGCGGATCCGGTGACCGCGCGCTACCTCGACGCACGCACGCGCCTGGCCAGCGAGGCGGCGCGTCTCGGCGAGCGTCTGCGGGCCCGCATTTCCCGGATCGCGAGCGCCGTGTCGAGCGTTGTCCGCGCCGTCGTGGGCCGCATGTGGCCGGTCCGGCGCGCCCTGGGAATCGGTGCGGACGTCCAGAGCCGCGATGAGCTCCGGGCGCGCACGCTGGCGTTCGCGGACGAGCTCCCGGGCAACCTCCCCGTCGTCTACCGGCGGCTCTTCTCCTTCGAGCCGCTGGACGACCCGCGGCTGCTTGCCGGGAGGGACGGCGCGGTGGCAGCGGTCCTGGCGGTGTGGAACCGCAGGCGGGCCGGGGACGCCCGGTCGCTGATGGTGATCGCGCCCCAGGGAGCCGGCGTGACGAGCTTTCTGAGCATCGTGGCCGAAAAGCTGGGCGGAGAGGACGGCGGCGGCCCGCAGGGCGGCGAGCGCTCGGGCGTTTTGCGACAGACCCTGCGGGAACGCATCCGCGAGGAGTCCGAACTCGCGGGCATGCTCGCGGGCTGGCTCGGGATCCAGGCCGCGCCCGATCTGGATTCTCTCGCGGCGCGCGTCCTGGACGCTCCCGGGGGTTCGCTGCCGCGGGCAGTCGTTCTGGAGAAGACCGAGCAGCTTCACATGCGCGTTCCGGGCGGCGGGCAGCTCTTCGAGCGCCTCCTGACCTTCACCGCCCGCACGGAATCGAGGGTCTTCTGGGTGCTCTCGATGGCGGCCTCCGGCTGGCAGCTGGCCAGGATGCGGTCTCCCGCGTGGGTGGCCGACATCGAGCGCGTCGCGCTGGACGCTCTTTCTCCCGACGAGCTGAAGCGCGCGATCCTGGCCCGGCACCGTCTCAGCGGACTCCCGCTGAAGTACGTGGAGGCACGCACCGGCCGTGATAGGCTGCTCCGCCGGACCCGCAGCCTGCGTGGGACCGAGAGGCACCAGCAGCTCATCGAGGCCGACTACTTCCAGAAGCTGCACCGGGCGTCGCTCGGGTCGATCCGCCTGGCGCTCTTCCACTGGCTGCGCTCCGCGGACTTCCGCACGGTCGAGGGGAGCCTCCTCGTGCAGCCGCTCGACGCGCTCCAATCCTTCATGGACGCGATCGACATCGACCAGAGCTTCGCGCTCAAGGCCATCCTCGACCATGGCGCCCTGACAGTGGCCGAATTCTGCGAAGTGGCGCGGGGATCGCTCCCGGAGGGGCGGCACCTCTTCCGGACGCTGGCCGACCTGAGGGTGATCGAGGCGGTGCCGGAGCGCGTCCCCACCGCGGACGCCGCCCACCGCATTCGGCCGCTCATGAACGGGCCGGTGGCGGCCCACCTGCAGTCGCTGAACCTGCTGCACTAGCGGCCCGGGGACAGTCCCCGCGGATCACCGGGTTCTCACGCGAGGAGGCGCCGGGCCCGCGCCTAGGGGCCTGGGCTCCAGAGAGGCCAGCGCTTGTGCCTTGGAGTCGTGGATCGTCAGCAACTGCTCGAAGCCGGTGCCCCTGATCTTCTCGAGAACCCGGTCGGAAAGAGCACAAAGAACCAACTTCGCATCCTGGCTGCGAAGGTCCCGCGCGATCAGGACGATGGTCCGCAAACCCCAGTCGCTGATGAAGGAACGTTCTCCCAGATCCAGTATCACGGCCCGGTCGGTCTTCCTGGCCGCGCTTCGCACCGCGTCTCTGACTACCGTGGTGGCGGCATTGACGGTTTGTCCATTCACGTTCACGTACAACACGTCGCCATGTCGTTCAGTCGCCAAATCGATTGTCTCGTGGTCACTCGCATCCTCTCTGGGCCTTGCAACCCGACCTGGCCTGTCGCCGGATACCTTTCGGTACTCGCCCGGCGTCGTGCCGACAAACTGTTTGAACCTCCGGCTGAAGTGGGCCTGGGAAGAGAAGCCGCACTCATCGGCGACCTCGGCCAGCGGAAGCCCACCCTCGGCAATCAGCGCCTTCGCGCGTTCGATCCGGCGGTAGGTGAGGTAGCGGTGCGGCGTCGTCCCGGTCGCCCCCTTGAATGCGCGTGCAAAGTGGAACGGGCTGAGAAAAGCCTCTTTCGCAAGCGCCTCGATCGTCAGGTCCTCGCCGAGCCGGGCTTCGATGAAATCGGTGACGCGCCGCAAGCTCCGGGCATTGAGCGCGCCGCGCGTAGACGGCAGCGATATCGAAGCGGGCGCCAGGTTGGAATACTGCCGGACCACATGAACCGAGAGCGCGGCGGTCAGGGTCTCGACCAGCATCTTTCCGGCCGGCGCCGGGTCGGTCATTTCGGCACGGATCGCCCACGCAATCTGCTCGATCAGGGGATCGCGAAAACCGCCCTGGTAGTGAAGGTCGACGGTATCGGGATCGACGCCGGTTTCCCGAACCACCGTTTGCGACAGGGGCAAGGCCGGCAGGAAGATATGAATGCTCTCCTGCACCTCGCCGTAGAGGCGGATCATGTCTTCCTCAACCCCGTTGGGACAGAGCCAGATCGTGCCCGGGACCGCATTGCAATGCTGCAACTGGCCATCGCCACGCCGTCTGACGTGCAGCCGGCCCTGAAGGAGGACGATGACCTCCGTATCGCGAACCTGAACCTCACCGAGATCGCCTTCAGAGTGGGTCCAGCGTTCCGCCAGAATCCCATTCCATCCTCGGCCGATGCTGGTACCCAGCCGGGTACCGGTAGTGTATTTCGCCTTTCGGTAGCTTCCCAAATGACCCATCGCCCTCTCCTCCCCCCAATCGTCCCAATCGGAACTGCAACTGCTGCACCCTACCCACCTTCGTCCCGTCAGTCAATCCATTCAGCGCACTGCAGTGGGAAGTGAGCAAGGCAGAGCAAGAAAACAGCAAGAATCGGCATAGCTGGCCAGTACATCCTCCACGCTGGAAGTCTATTGAGCGCCGTGGTCCTGCCCGGATGCGTCGCCGCTCGCGACGGTGACCGCGCCATCCTCCCGCCGCTCCATCAAAAACACCTCGTCCGCGCGGAAGAGCGCCTGTAGCGCCGGGGAGTGGGTGGTGGCGAGCAGTTGGGTGCCCGGAAGCGCGGTCAGCGCGGCGTGGAGGGTGCCGAGGGCGTCCGGGTGGAGGCCGTGTTCGGGTTCTTCGACCAGGTAGATCCGCCCGCCGGCGGGGAGGAAGGCCGGCAGGGTGAGGGCGAGGAGGCGCAGGGTGCCGTCGGAGACGATCCAGGAAGGGGCGTCGAAGCCGTTGGCGTAGCGAAGCACGAGGTAGCCGTACCGGTCCGCGGTCCGCCGCGCGAAGCGGATGTCCGTGAGGCCGGGGACGGCGCCGCGCAGGGACGTGAGCCAGGAGGCGAAATCCTCCCGGTGGTGGTCGTGCAGCCGCCGCACCACCCATGGCAGATTGGATGCGTCCCCCAGCAGCGCGTCGGCGGGGAGGCCGGGGGGGCGGGGGCTGGGGCGCTTCATCGCTGCCGCATCCGGCCGGAGGCGCGTGATGCCCGTCTCCAGGATCCGCTTGATGGCCGTGCTCACAGGCAGCGTCTCCGGCGACTCCGGCAGTCCGCCCAGCGCCGACCTGTGCGGCCCGAGCGCGACCTCCGTGACCCAGCCCTTGACGGGATCCTGCTCCTTGTAGAAGCGGTCCTTCCCGCCGGGGGACTTGCTCAGGACCGTATGCGCTCCGGGGCGCGGCGGTGCCAGAATCGTCGCCGGGGGTTCCGGGAGATCCGGGAAGAGGAAGGGCTGCTCGCCGCCTTCCGTCCGCGGGAGCGGCGCAAGAATCCCGCGTTCGGCGTGAATCTCCACCCCGCCGTCTCCCGCGCGCAGAGCGATCTCGTAGCGGTACGTCCGATAGTCCCTCTCGGGAGGCAGCCGTTCGCGGCACTCCGCCGGTAGTTCGAACTCGACGGCCAGCTCAAAGCCGGGCGAATCCTCGGATCTCCCCCAAACCAGGTCGCGAAACTCGCCGGCACGCTCCTCCACCGCCGCCAGCGGTCCGTGGCGCACGAAATCACGCAGAAAGGCGAGGATCCCGATCAGCGTGCTCTTCCCTACCCCGTTCGGCCCCACCAGCACCTGCCGCTCGCCCAGCGGGATGTCCGCGTACCGAAGGCAGCGGTAGTCGAGGGCCTGGATACGGCGGATCATGGCCGGGCGGGCTCCTCCTGGCAAGCGGCATTCGGGTCGGTCGGTTCGTGGATTGATTGTTGGGGTCGCGGGGCCGCCCGGTCAATGCCGGACAAATGACCTCGGACAACCCTCCGAACGAGCGGGACATCCAAATTCGGGATGGTCCCCACCGAACCGCCGTACGGGGGCGATCAACAACCCAACCGGAGACGATGCCGTATGAAACCGGCCCGCCTGCACACGATCGCGCCATCGATCCTCACGCTCACACTTGCCGTCAGCGCCCTCCCTGCCCAGGAGGTCGTCGAGCTGCCTGGGCGGGACCAGCGGATCGACCCCGACTTCGAAGAGGTCTACCGCGTCGGCGTCCTCGACGGCGAGTCCTGGGAGATGTTCGGCCAGGTCAACCAGGTGGCCTTCGACGCCGAGGGCAACCTGTACGTGTTCGACGGTACCAGCGGTTTGATGGGCTCCCGCGATTTACGGGTACTGGTCTTCGACGCCGCGGGCGGCTTCCTGCGCGAGTTCGGCTCGTGGGGTGGAGGTCCCGGCGAGTTCAACCGGCCGGTCGCCTTCGCGGTGCTGCGGGACGGAACCACGGTTGTGAGCGACGCCGGCCACGGCGCCTACCAGCTCTTTGACGCTTCCGGCGCATTCCAGCGCATGGTCCGCGCGGGTGACGAGCCCGGCATGTGGGTGTCGGAGGTCATTCGGCCGGACCCCCGAGGCGGAGCCGTCTTCGGCGGAGACTTCGGGGGGGGCCTGGGCCTGACCATCGGAAGCCCGGGCGCGGCTCCGCCCACATATCGTCCGGTCACGCGGGTCGGACTCGATGACGAAGTCGCCCACACGGACACCGTCGTCAAGGGATGGCTGCCCACACGAGACAATATGGATGATCTCGTGCCGAACAACGTTCCCGCCCAACTTCGCGACGTGTTCGCCCGAACGGCCATGGCCACCGTTTTCGAGCCCGAGCTTCTGGTGGGTGTTCTTCCCGATGGCGGCATCGTCCACTCCGACTCGTCGGCGTACGTGCTCAAGGTCACTCCGCCGGGCGCGAGCGAAGTCGCACGGATCATCCGGCGGCCCTACCTGCCCGAGCCCTTGACGCCCGCAATCCAGAAGGAGTACGAGGAAAGGATCGCGGCCGCCCGGGAAAGCATGGTAGCCGGTGGAGGGGCGTCGGGGGTCCAGGTGATGGAAATTGTGGGAGTCGCAGGGTCAGGGGGCAGCGCTGGCGGGCGCAGCTTCGCGATCGAAGAGAAGTACTATCCGGAGATCCCCGTGCTCCGCGGCCTTGCCACGACGTGGGATGGCCGCATCTGGGTGCAGCGCCAGGGCGAGGAGCCCGGGACCGACGGACCCATCGACGTGCTGACGGTCGACGGGGAGTACGTCGGCACCTACGGCACAGGCGCCACCGAGGTGCCGGACGCCTTCGGCCCGAACGGACTGGCGGCGTTCATCGAACTCGACGAAATGGACGTGCCCAGCGTGGTGGTGCGGAGGCTGCCGGTCGAAGTTCGCTGAGCCGGGGAGCGGCCCTCGGGACCGCTCGTGGGAGCGGGCTTCGCGTCACGGAATCAGCACCCGCGGCACCCTCCTCACCACGAACACGCCCTCCTTCCCCGAGGTCACCACGATGATCCCGCTCTGGAAGTACGGGTAGTTGCTCCACGACCCGGCGAACCCGGGCTCGTCCTCGCCCCAGGGCACCGTGTCCAGGAAGCCGATCTCCACCGGGTTCTCCCGGTCCGAAATGTCCAGGATGCGCAGGCCGCTCACGTAGTTGGACTGGTACATGAGGTCGCCGCGGATGTACAGGTTGTGGTCCGACGCGCGGTTCTCGGAGAAGTGCTCTGCCGCCAGGATGGGATCGTCGAGGTCGCGCACGTCCCATATCAGCGTCCGGGTGCTGGCGACGCTCTCGTCGAGCTCGTCGATCTCGTCGTTCATGTAGAAGTACTCGTGGGCCTCGTCGATCCATCCCTGGTGGGTGTAGCTCCGGTTCGGGTAGTCGCTCGCGGCGAGCTCGACGGGGGCGGACTTGTCGGTCACGTCGGCGATGCTGAGCATCCTTCCGTTCGAGCCGAAGCAGATCTCCCTGCCCCGGTGCTCGGCGTCGGGTCCGGCGTAGGTGATGCACATCGCGTCGTGGCTGGCCGGTGCGCCCGATTGCGAGGTGAAGCAGCCGACGAATTCCGGGTTGAGCGGGTCGCGGATGTCCATCATGTGGAGTCCGCCGCCGCAGGTGTTGCCGCCGCCGTTCGACCCCACCGTGTAGGCGAAACCCGTCTCCTCGTTGATGATGACGTTGTGGGCGCTGTGGATTCCCCAGTACATGGCCGTCGCCTCGAAGGTGACGGGAGGGCCGGTCACGTCGCGCAGCTGCGCCAGGTCGAAGATCTGCATGCCGTGCTCCCCCGCCCCGTCGGAGACGATGAAGGCGTGTTCCTCGTAGACCTTGATGTCGCGCCAGGCGCTGGGGTTCGCGCCCTCCGTCAGCGGCAGATCGCCGACGTAGCGGGGGCTTCCGGGGTCGCTGAGGTCAATGAAGGAGGTTCCGTCGTAGCGGCCGACCAGCGCCCACTCCGTGCCCGTGACCGGGTCCGTCCAGCCCCACATGTCGTTCACCTCGACGCCCCGCTCACCGCCGATCTGTTCGACCGGCAGGAACGACACGATGTCGACGTGGTCACAGTCGAAGGCGTCCGCGGAACCGTCTTCGCACGCCACCTCGTCGCCCGTGATGGCCTCGAGACCCGCGCTCTCGCTGGCCACCTTGACGCCCCGGGTCCAGCCGTCGTCCCTCCGTTCGATGATCACCGCCGTGCCCATCCCGTAGTCGTCCGCGGGCAGGCCGACGACGCCGGCACTCGCGCCCAGGGCCAGCACCAACCCCATCTGATCTCTCCGCGCGAGGTCATCCACCGCGAAGCTCCTCATCGCGCCCCACCCGCCATCGGCTTCCGTCGAAACCACGTAGTACCGCCCCTCGAAGTCTCCCGCCATCGGAGCCCCGATCCAGACTTCGCCCGGGGCGAGTGCAATGCTGCTCCCGAAGCTCCCGAAGGTGTCGTCGAAGGCGCGATAGATGCCGTCGGCCTGCCACTCGCCCGATGATTCTTCGAGCACGTAGCCGTGCACCGCTCCCGCGACCCTGTCCTGCCTCGGCGCACCGATCAGCAGCCTTCCGTCACCCACCGCCACGGCCGACCCGAACCACACCGGCAGCCCCGCTTCGGGCTCCAGCGTCGCAGCCTCCGTCCAGTCTCCACCGGTCCCGCGGCGGTACACGTAGGCGGC
>JAPOOQ010000317.1 GCA_026713345.1 Gemmatimonadota bacterium
GCGGCGTTCCCGTTCTTCGTGGAGGGCCATTTCGAGGGCGAGCCTGGTGCTGTGGGGGAACGTAGCAATCGACCCCTCTCCGCGCAGCCACTTCTTGTGCCGAAGCCTGGCCACATCGGATGCGAAACGGCTCGGGTGTCCGCTTGCGTTGATCTCCCACACCGCCTTCCTGACCACGTGTCGAGGCCCGCCGGCAGGATTGAATCCCGAGATTACGGCTGCGGCAACGCGCCGGGCGTCTTCGCCCTCGAACCGTGCCCTTCGCGTCAGTTTGCGAAGCTCGACCGCGAAACCGGTCTCACCGTCATCCGGCAGCAGGCGCATGGACCGGAGATCCTTGAATCTGAATCTGACGATATCGCTACCATCCGTAGCCCCCGAGCCAGGGGCGTCGACACCGCCGCCAAGTCGAACCCTGCCGATCGTGCGCAGGAAGAACCAGGCGAGGAACAGCGGCGCGCCCACGTACCCCATCCCCGTGGGCAGAACAACCAAACCTGCGTCCAATGCAAGGAGGCCGGCAAAATAGGTGTACCCCGCCGTCCTCGTCAGAAACCATCGGCGCCTGAACAGATCTCCATAGCGCCAGACCGCGAACTCGCTCCGCCGCGCTCTGCCGATCCGCACCAGGTCCAGTCCCTCGGGGTGGCGCGCGATCCCGATGTTCTCGGTCGAGACCCGCACACGAGCGTCGCGGAAAATGCGTTCGCATTCCTCGATGGCCTCCCAGCGCTCCTCGAGCGGAGTCAGGTTCCAGCGAAGGCACTTCCGGCAAATCACCCACAGCCGCCCCTTCGCCTCGTCGAAGGCGAGCCGGCGTCCGACGGGGAAGTGCTCGATCACCTGGTTGGAGCCGAGGGACTTCTTGCAAGACAAGCATGTCCGGTACACGGCCTACTCCGGGCGCCTGGCCAGGTGGACAGGGAGCAGTGAGTGTCGCATAGTATCCGCCATGAAAAAACTGACCCCCCCTATTCGACTCGCTGTTCTCGCATCGCTGCTTTTCTCCGCCTGCGGCGAGACGCCTGGTGGGGGTGCGGCCCGCGGTACTCCCAAGGTTCTGCTGATCGGCATCGACGGCGTGCGGCCCGACGTGCTCGCCGAGGTGCCTACACCCAACATCGACGCGCTTGTGCAGGAGGGATGGTACACCGCGCAAGCGCGCACCACCACGCCGTCGGTCAGCGGCCCGTCCTGGTCCTCGATGCTGACCGGGGTGTGGCCCGCCAAGCACGGCGTCACCAACAACAACTTCACGGGACGCGACTACGCGACCTATCCCTCGTTCCTGACGCGGGTCGAGGCGGCGCGCCCCGAACTGGCCACCTTCGCGGCGCTCGACTGGGTCCCCCTCGCGGAGCTGCCCGACGACCCCGGCCCGGTCCTTCCGGCCGCGATCGACGTGCGGGAGGTGGTCGACGGCTACGACCTGGGCTGGGGGGAGGCGGATGGCGAGATCGCGGCCCGCGCGGCGCGGCACCTCAGCGAGGCCGACCCCGACGCGATGTTCGTCTACTTCGGCAACCCCGACGAGACCAGCCACCGGCACGGCTCGATCGGCGCCGAGTACCGGGACGCCATCGCGCTGGCCGACAGCCACATCGGGTTGGTCGTGGAAGCGATGCGCACCCGCCCCACCTACGCCGACGAGGACTGGCTCGTCCTCATGAGCACCGATCATGGCAGGCGCGCCGACGGCGGGCACGGGGGGGATTCGCCCGAGGAGATGACGATCTTCGTCCTGGCGAGCGGTCCGGCGACGGAGGGCTGGCCGCCGCCCGGGCCCGCCTTCATCGTCGATGTCGCGGCCACGGCGCTGGCCCACCTCGGGATCGAGATCGACCCGGACTGGGGGCTGGACGGAGTACCGCTGGGGGGTTCGCCGGAAGACCGCAACCAGGCGATGCTCGATCGCATCCGCGACGAGGGACTCAACCGCTCGCAGCTGCCGAACACCCTGTCCTACATGACCGACGTGATCGGGGCGCGGCTCACCAATTCGGTTGCAATGGACCGGGCACAGGAGTGGGCTCTCGGGGAAATGCAGCGCATCGGGCTCGAGAACCCGCACCGCGAGCCCTTCATGAACTACGGCGCGAGCTGGGACAACGAGTACGCGTCGGTGCACATGATGGAGCCCGACTATCAGCCGCTGGTCGCGTATCCGATCGCGCACACGCCCGGGACCGGCGGCAGGCGGACGCTCGACGTCGTCATCGCGGATGTCCGTACGCGTGGTGACCTGGAGCCCCTGCGGGGGAGGCTCGGCGGCCTCGCGGTCCTGTCCACCCCGCCCCCCGTCCTCAACCTCCAGCGGTTCGCGCGCGGGCCCCCCCCCCGCACCCCCGCGGGGAAGCGCCCGGCGCCCGAGCGCGGACACCCCGCCCCTCCCCCCCCCAC
>JAPOOQ010000318.1 GCA_026713345.1 Gemmatimonadota bacterium
GCTCCCTCGGGGGACCGGGACGCCCCCCGGTCTCATCCCCCAATCTCCGCCGAGCTTGCCCCCTCCCGAAAGACCCCCCCGCTTCCTACCCGGCTTGCCAGGTCATACACCTAGTCATATTGTCCATCTAGGCTACCATTTGCCAATCCACTCTGCATGGCGAGGAGCCAGCTTGATGCCCACACGCTTTGATGACGACGCGCCCCCATCGGGGGTCCGACTGCAGGACGGATGCATGGATGGTGGAGGCACCGAGCGCATTGCAGCGGCCCGAAAACGGTAGCCGGTTGGTCATGCATCGAACGTGGCTGGTGCTCTTGGCGGTGATTTCGGCCCACGCCTGCAGCGACCGCGTCGCGCCCACGCCTCCCGACCAGCGTGCGACTTCGATTGTGGTGACTCCGCCCGTCGCGGTTGTAGCCCCCGGTGGCACCGTACAGTTGAGCGCCCAGGTGCGAGACCAGCACGCGCAGGAAATGCGCGGTGTCACGGTCACCTGGAGGAGTGAAGCCATCAAGGTGGCAGAGGTGAACTCGTCCGGCCTCGTCACGGCGGTGGACACAGGCGCGGCGGCCATTACGGTCACAACAGCTCAGGCGGTCGGAACCTCGGAAATCACGGTGGCCCGCGTAGGCCAGGTCACGGTTTCTCCTTCGGCGGACACCCTCATCCTCGGCGACACGCTCCGGCTGTCCGCGCGGGCGTTCGACGACAGCAACAACCTCCTCCCCGAGGATGCTTTCCTGTGGGTGTCAAGCGACACCGGCGTGGCTGTGGTAGACCAAGCTGGACTGGTGCACGGAGTCGGTGAGGGCACCACTACGATCGCAGTTCAAGTCGGAGACGGGATTGGGACATCAGCGATCAATGTGGCCAGCCCGGATCGGGCGGTGCTGGTTGCACTCTACGAGAGTACGAACGGACCGAATTGGCGCCGCAACTCAAGCTGGCTCACCGACCTGCCACTCGAGAACTGGGCGTGGGTTGACACCGACGATTTCGGCCGTGTGACCCACTTGTATCTTGATCGCAAGAACCTGGACGGTCAGCTCCCCCCCGAACTAGGCAACTTGCCCCGCCTCGAGCATTTGGGCCTCGAATACAACCGCAAGATAACGGGCTCCATCCCGGCGGAACTCGGCAATCTCAGTAGTCTTCGACGCCTGAACCTTGAATATAACCAATTCACAGGTGAAATCCCGGCGGAACTCGGCAATCTTGGCAATCTGACGAGCCTGCGCCTGTCCTACAACCAATTGTCGGGCTCGATCCCGCCCGAAATCGGCAAGCTCGCCAACCTGAACACGCTGACCCTGAGCAAAAACCAGCTCACAGGCGCAATCCCGCCGGAACTCGGCAGCCTTGCAAAGCTGACACGGTTGTACATCTGGGACAACGCGCTTACAGGCACGATCCCGAAGGAACTCGGCAAGTTGAGCAACCTGATCGAGGTGGGAATCTTCGACAACCACCTGACAGGCGAGATACCGGCAGAACTCGCCGACTTGCACCAGCTGACTGGCCTGCACCTCGGCGACAACGAATTGACGGGAGGGATCCCGGCGCAACTCGGGAACCTCGACAATCTGTTCGGGTTGCACCTCGGCAACAACGCGCTCTCGGGGCCGATCCCCCCGGAACTCGGCGAGCTGACCAAGCTCCGGTTTCTCCACCTTTCGGACAACAACCTGACTGGAGAGATTCCGTCGACACTGGGCAACCTCGACAGTCTGGAGATACTCACCCTTGGCAACAACGTGCAGTTGTCCGGCCCTCTTGGCTCCGGCTTCACCTCGCTGCAGCGGCTCTATCGGCTGTTTGCCGGCGGCACCCAGGTTTGCGTACCTGACGACCCCACATTCCAGGCTTGGCTGGCTGGGGTGGAGAAGCACCGCATTCGGACTTGCGGCAGAGGCACGCTGGGTGTCTCTCTCACGCAGGCAGTCCAGTCACTCGAGTTCCCCGTTCCGCTCGTCGCCGACGAGCAGGCGTTGCTGCGGGTATTCGTCACGGCGCCGGGCCCGGTCCAGGAAAGCATCCCGGATGTGACGGCGCGATTCTACCTGGACGGCGTGGAGACACACGTCGCGGACATCCCGGGAACGTCAGTCTCCATTCCGACTGGAATCGACGAGGGATCGCTCTCGAAATCTGCGAACTCCGTGATTCCGGGACCCGTCGTGCAGCCCGGGCTGGAAATGGTGGTCGAAATCGATCCCCAAGGGAGTCTGGACCCCGCGCTGGGTGTAACGAGACGCATCCCCGCAACGGGCCGGATCCCCGTCTCGGTACTGAGGATGCCTCCCTTTCGCCTCACCGTGGTTCCATTCCTCCTGCTTCCAAATCCGGACTCCTCGATTCTGGAACTGGCCGCGGACATGGCCGCAGATCCGCAGGGTAACGAACTACTCGCAGCGTCACGGTTCCTTTTGCCAATCAGCAAAATCGAGGCGACGGAACGCGCCCCGATAGTTACTACCTCCCGCAACGGATACGACTTCTACGCTTTCACCCTTGCAGCTCGCACTGCAGAAGGTGGCCAAGGTCACTATCTGGGACTGTTCCCCCGCACGGCAGGTACCATAACTGGAGCCGCGGATGTCGGTGGCGGGACAAGTGTGGCAGTGCCCGATCCTCTTGTGATAGCGCACGAGTTCGGACACAACATGGGTCTTCAGCACGCACCCTGTGGTAGAGCGCGGAACACGGACCCCTACTATCCACAACCCGATGGCTCCATCGGTAGCTGGGGGTACGATCCGCTCGGGAACGCGGTGGTGGCGCCGGCTGTCAACGACTTGATGTCCTATTGCCACCCGAAGTGGATAAGCGACTACCATTTTACCAACGCGATCGGCTTCCGGACACGCACGGCGAACAGTTTCGCGGCCCCGATCCTTGCTGCTGCCCAATCCCTCCTGTTGTGGGGTGGAGTCAACAGTGACGGAATGCTGTTCCTGGAGCCGGCCTTTGTCGTCGACACTCCCCCGACGCAGCCTGGGCCCGGCGGCGAATACCGGCTGACCGGAATGACCGCCGGGGGCGACGAACTCTTCTCTCGCCAGTTCGACATGCAGGAACCGGTCGACGCGGACGGCAGCAAGGCCTTTGCATTCGCCATGCCAGTGGCCCCGGGATGGGCCGACGGCCTTGCCACGATCACGCTCTCCGGACCGGACGGTTCGGTCACGCTGGCCGGAAACGGTAACCGGGCGATGGCCATACTGCGTGATCCGCTTACCGGGCAGGTTCGAGGCTTCTTCCGGGATCCGGCGCTCGCCGCGGGCGCCCCAGCTGATGCCGCGGCGTTCACGTTCCTTGAGCCGGGTCTGGAGCTGCTGTACAGCCGGGGGATTCCCGACCCGGCAGCCTGGCGGCGCTGACGCAACGGTCCACCGCCCCTTCAGCTCCACCTGGTTGGCGCCTGCGGTGAGCGGAGGTGCCGGGAGCCACATGCGACGCTCGTCCAACTGAATGGACCGACTACCCCCGCTCCCCCCACCCCGCCAGCACCTCCGCCTCCAGCTCGGCGGGGAGCCCCGCGCGCATCTGCCCGCGCCGCTCCTCGGGCAGCGTGTTCCACCACTCCACCGTGTCGCGCGCGGTGTCGCCGATTGGCCGGAAAGTCAGCCCGGCGGCCACCGCGGCAGCCACCGAGACCTGGTTCATTCCGATCGATTCGCCCTCCGGCGGCACCCAGTTGGTCATGTGGCCCCACGGCCGGACCCCGTGCTCGGCCATGAACTCGGTCGACACCCAGGTGAAGGTGGCGTCCGCTGCGAGCGCGGCGCGGATCTCCTCCAGCATGGCGCCGAACTGCTGCACCTCGCCGGTGGCGTTGTAGGTGCCGCCGGTGCCGGGCTGCTCCACCAGGCGCACGATCCACTCCGACAGGTCGCGCGCGTCGATGTTCTGCACGGGGTCGGTGGGGGAATTCGGGGCCAGCACCTCGCCGCCGCGGGCCACGCGCACCGGCCAGTACGTCCACCGGTCGGTGTTGTCGCCCGGCCCGACGATCAGCCCCGGCCGCACGTTGATCGCGCCGTCGCCGAAGGCCTCCGTGTTGATCGCCTCGCAGCGCGCCTTCCCCGGCCCGTACTCGTTCTCGGCGTCCGGCGACGACAGCTGTCCCACCGGATAGCTCTCGTCGATCCCGACCGACGCATAGTCCGCGTACGCCGAAATGGACGATACGAACAGGTAGCGGCCAACCTGACCCTGCAGCAGCTCGGTCGACATCGCCACCCAGCGCGGAATCGAGGCCGAATTGTCTATGACCGCGTCCCATTCGCGCCCCTCCAGCGCGCTCAGATCGTCGTTGCGGTCGCCGATCAGGTGCTCGACGCGCTCGAAGTAGTCGTGGAAGAAGGGTGGCTCGGTGCGGCCGCGCGTGAAGATCGACACCTCGTGGCCCCGGTCGAGCGCGTACTTGACCTGGTAGGGGCCGATGAAGCGGGTGCCGCCGAGGATCAGGATGCGCATCGGGTCCGGTGGGCCTGAGTCGCCACCCGCCAGGCCACCGTCGCCGGGCGCAGCACACGCCAGGGGGCCAAAGGCGCCCATCACGCCCAGTGCGCCGCCCGCCCGCACCGAGTTCCTCACAAAGTCACGTCTGGTCTGGTTCGACATCGTCATCGTTTCTTCAAGGGGTGAATCGCCTGTGCGCCGCCAGCATCGTACGCCGCCCGCCGCCCGCACGCCACTTGCCCCGCCCGCTTCCGCGCCCTACTACTGTCTCCAAGGATCCTGAGCTCCTGGTAGGCACGACGGCTCCACCGACACAGCGAGAAACTCGATTGAGACACCAGGGGGAACCCACGCAATGAAGACACGAACCATGCTTCGGCCCGCCACGCTTTTCCTGGCGATGGCCGCCTTCGCAAACCCGCAACTCACCGCCCAGGAAGTCGCGCGGGTGGAGGTCAGCCCGGCCACGATCACGCTGGAAGTGGGCGAAAAGGCGACGGTTTCGGCCACTGCATACGAC
>JAPOOQ010000319.1 GCA_026713345.1 Gemmatimonadota bacterium
CACTGGCCGACGGCCATGACCGTGGGCGTCTCCGAGCTTGTTTCGAACGGCCGCCAAGTGCCCGACGACCGATTGGCAGTTCCCCAGGATTGCCCGAAACACCTCTTCTTGTTGCTGACTGGGAGCAAGCTTGAGTTGCTTGCTTGCCAATGACCACAGCTGGGGCAGATCCGCGCGCGGTTCGTATTTGATGTCCAGACCGTCGAGGATGTGTTTGCAGGCTGCTTCCAGGAGGCTCCTCGCTAGCGTGATGGCACCTTCGGGATCGTGGACGCGTCGGTCCAGGGCTGTCTGCCACATCCGGCTTACCCCGTCGGCGTCGAAAGACGCGAGGGTCACAGAGATCGCCTCTTCGGATGGCGTCCGATTGCCGTGTTCCAGATGGTCGATCAAAGGACCGAAGCCCTCCCAAATCAGGCTACGGCGTTCAGCATAGGTGGGTTTTTCCTCCTTGATCCAACCCCAGAACTGAGCGAGGGTCCGGCACTTCCTCACGAATGGCGGTACAAGGCGACGAAGGTCGTGACGAGCCAGCAGTTGGCCGCGATAGCGGCGGTAGGTTGTTTCGTCAAAAGACTCTCCAGTCGCCCGCGCGATCAACCCGTCTTGCAGGGTTTCGACCTGGGCAAGGAACTCCCCGGCCGCGTCCAGGGACGGCTCGGCCACGGATTGGATCGTGGCGTGGGAACGGTCGGTGCCGTCGGTTGGGACCGAATCGCGGCTCCTCGGCATGCTGTCCTTCATTTCCCTCATCTGTGTTCGCGGTTGGGCGTCGGTACTAGCGGCGACTCGGTGAAGTCACTCCTCAGAATGGGAGGTCGGAAATCTCGACTTCGGCTGGGAGATCGCCGTCGACGCGTAGTGATAGTAGCCGAATGGTCCGGGGCCAGTCATTCCCGTGGCGTTCGGCTGCCTCGGCAAGATCCTGAGGAGTCTTGGTGTGGCAGTGAAAGACCACGAAAGCCTTCCGCTGGCGCCCCTGGAGATCACTGACGATGCGCTCGAAGTGCCTGCCTGAAACCGGAACACAGTAGGTACCACCGATTACCATTGAGACTGCTTGACCATCGTCCACGAACAGCTCGTCTGCCAGTTTCTCGTCAGCAATGTTGGTCGCGATGAAGTGCTGGATCATCTTCCACCTTCCTTCTCGATGTGGATTCAGTATGACTACCATAATGACGATATAGTGTACATCATTCTCTAGCACATAGCAAGGATCATTATGAGTGATGTCGTGATCCCGGTATCCAGACGGGACCACACTTGGAGGGTCACTCGGTCGGGCCTTCCCGTCCCAGCGTCCTTGCCGTCGGCGGCCAGTTCCACATCGGCGAGCGCACAGACGCGGCACTCCGCGTCGAACACGTGAAGACCGGCGTTCGGCCCGTCCAGGACCCGGCCTCTTCCAGACCCATCACCTTCCTGTGGTTCGGCGAACACCGCCAGCTCCTCAAGTGTCGCAGTGCCCGCTCGACCGATCAGTTTCTCATCGAATGCGTCAGCCAGCGCCACACCCCACCCCAAGCCCGGCCCCCCGCAGCCGCCGACTCAGATCCGGTACCTGGACCAGATTTCCCAACTCATCGAGCTTGCACTGCGTGATCTTGCCGCGCGTGAATGCCTCGATCGCCATCGCCAAGAACCGGGCATGGACCCGCATCTCGTCGTCGGAATCGACCGGCTCCGGAAGACCAGGGAATCCCCTGAGAGCCTTGGCGAGTCCCGCGCTGTCCTGCGCGGCCAGGGATGAGCGCTCGTCCTCGGTCACGCCCTCGGCGGGCATGAGGAATGAAGCCGCGAACGCGTTGGCCCGAACGTAACCGAGGCGCGGGAATAGAGCTGCGCCAGCCGGTAGAGTTCCAGGCCCGACACAGCCCGCCAGCCGGGCCGACCAGGCCGCCACCGGGCCCGTTCATTGAGCTGTCCCATACAGCCATGGCGCTGTCCCAGGCATCGGACCACCTTGCAGGGATGGGCGGGCGGCTCTGGCAAAGGCAAGCCTGGCGGCCCTCATGGTGTGTGGAGTACACCACACTTCGAAGAAGGGAGATCCAGCAGAGCTCATGAGGATTCGGCCACCGCGGTACCGTGTATGGAGGGGCAGCCATCTCGCACTGTCCGTCGTCGTGGTGGTCATTGCGCGTGTTCTGGAACTTCCGCCCGCTGAGGGGCAGTCCGGCTGGGCGACCATCGTCGGTCTGGTCCAGGAGTACGGATGGTGGGTCATTCTCCTCGGCGTCTTCACCGGAGAGGGCGGAATCATCTGGATCGAGTCGAAGGAATCGACGACCGTGACCAACGCCCTGAACGCAATCCTGGGGGAGTTTCGAGGTGGGCTGTTCGGCGATGCCGGAGGACAAGAGGGGGACCACCGGGTCACGCTTTTCCAGTACCGGAAGACTTCTTGGAGGGCAATCTGGCAACGGGCAAGGGTGCCGTGGGGTGGATGGCTGGTTCCGGTCGCCCGCCCGGGCCGATCCTCACAGCGATCCCATTCCTTGTTCCGTACGCCGGACGATCCGAGCAGGCTCGAGGGGATCGCGGGAAAGGCATGGGGGGCGAACAGCAAAGCGTACGAGGTCCTCGACCTACCCGACCTGTCGGAAGTCGGGAACCCGAAGGGGAGCCCGCTCGTAGAGAAATACGCGAAGCAGAGCTTCGTGTCGCCGGGGTGGGTGCGGAGGCGAGTGAGGAAGAAGAGGCTTCTGGCCCGTTCCATCATGGGGTTCACGGTCGAGCGGCCGGACGGCACGGAGTGGGGCGTGCTTGTCCTGGACAGCAAAGATCCCCATATCAACGGAGAGAGAATCGCGAAGGAGTTTCGAGACCTATGGAAGAAATCGCTGAGGCACATGGTGGCAGAGCTGTGACGGGCCGCTGGACGGACATCGATCCCAGCAAGTACGACGAGGTCCACGAAGTGCAGGGGCTTGAGCTGGACGCGGGCTCCTTCATCTCACCCTACGACGTGCCGGACGGAGTACGGCTGCTCTTCACGGCGCGAAGGAGCTACCAGATCGAACTTCGCTACCTCACGGACCAGGAGAAGATCGAGTTGACCGAAACGGACCTTCCCGAGATCCACTTCGGTCTCGGCCGGCACTCAAGCCGCCTGGTGTCGCTGGAGGTCGCCGCCACGGAAGGGTTCCCAGAATGGAAAAAGGTCGAGTCCCTGCTCTCCAAGCTGACCATTCAGCGGAACGTCACCAACCATTTCGTCGCGCGAACCGTGCTGCGCGACTGGTGGTCCCGATTGGCCGAACAGGTTGAGGAGCTCCAGGCGGGGTGAGAGCGCGCGCCTGGATCACTTCCCCCCGTGGTCGTTCGGCGGATCCTCGCTCTTCCGAGAATCAGGTCCCCGTTCCGGAACCAACAGAATCGCGTGTTCGTGACACTCTATAGTAGAGGGGTCCCCGAACCCCAACTCGGAATCCGTACCTTGCGGCCAGAGAATGGGGGCGGCGGTGGGTGCTGAGTCAGGAAAACGGCGAGCGACGGTTCCCGGGGCAGTAGCCACGACTGTCACCGGACTGCTGGCGCTCCAATCGATCGGCTGTGCGACCGATCGACCCGGGGCGGCAGCCGGTGTACGCGAACCGTTTGCGCCGGAACTGACAGGTACCGCGGCGGTACCGTACAGTTATACAGTGAGCGTAGCCCTGGTCGATCCGGAGACGGCCTGCACTGTGGATACCTACGACGTCAAGATCGTGTGTGTCGAGCGGTCCGGGCGTCTGCTTGCCAGGTTTGGAAGTGAGGGGGACGGGCCCGGGGAGTTCCGCCGGCCGGGGAACCTGGTGCGTGGTGTCGATGGTACGCTCGGATTCCTTGACCGAAACACCTTCCATGTGGTTACACCTCTTGGCGTGACGGTGAGCGAAACCGAATTGCCGGTTTCCATTCTTAAGCCGATCTCTCCGTTTGGCACTACGGTCACGGGCACGTACCCGGCGTCGCTCGCTACGCTGAGCATGTTTGCGCTCACGCTGTCCGCTGTGGAAATCGATTTGGAGACGGGTGAGATCCTTGGGGAATGGCGGCCAGCCAGTGTTCCTCTTGTCGACGAGTGCGGAGCACCCGCCTTCGGATTCCCGGCGGATGGCGAACGGCCGCGGTGGACGTGAATGCGTTCGTAGAAGAGTACGCTGGGGGGGCCAAGCTCTATTACCTGCAAAGGGGGCAGGAGACGTTGGACTCGCAAGGAAGACTGTGGATATCGACGTCCCGCGACCGGGACAAGCAGTCGTTCCTGGACGTGTACCAGGGGGAGGAGTACTACGGTACCGTGATGGTAAGGGACCGAATGATTGATTTTGATGTCATTGGCAGTACGCTGGCGGTACTCGTTGAACGGGGAATTGGCACAGGAGACCCGGATGGTGTTGCAGATCGGGAGATCGATTGGTACGACATTGGCGCATTCGAGGATGGCGGCGGGTAGGCACGTTGCGCGAGCGCTTGGCTCTGGCTACCGGCGCCGGTAGTCACCTGACACCCGGCCTCGCCGAGGTCAGGTCTAGCATCAGCTCGTCCGCGACTCGCTGAGCGCCATGCGTCGGGGTGCTTCAGCCGTGGGCCAGGATGGCTTCCTCGACGGGCGCGGGTGGGAGCAGGGAGCCATCCCGGATCGGCGCGTGGCAGAATCCGCGTGGGAGCGCATCCCGCCAGGTTACGGCAGCTCTTCTTCGGCGGCGGTTTCCGCGCGAGGACGAGGGCGGCGAGAATGCTCTTGTGCGATGGTTCCCCTTCCGGAAACCTCCAGGGTTGCTCTGTCATCTGTCGCCTTCCGACATCTGTGGTCGATCACGGGCTCAACCAAGGGCGGCGATGGTCACCGGACCGACTTCCTCCAATCGGTCGTGAAGTCGAGCTCCCTCGCAAACTGGAATGGGTTGAGCGTCTTGATCCCGAACCTCTTGGCAACATCGGGAATCTTGCGGTTCGCCCGCCTCTTCTTGGGCCTGGAGACCTCCGTCGTGACGATACGGCGGCCAGCGGGGTTCACGAGCGCATAGGCGATCAGAAACGGATCACGACCCAGCTTCACGAGCTCGTGGTCGTTCAGATTGGGCGCGTATCCTATTGAGATAACCCGCTGCACGAGGGCCGGATCAGGCTCCTCGTCCAGTGGAATCGTGTCCTTCACCTTCACGTCGGCCGGCCGCCGCCTGGTGCTGTAGCCAATGCCAAAACTCGGGAACTCGCGCCACCGCATATAGTCGCGATGAGCCGTGATCAGGACGTTGGCGTCAAGCAGGTAGAGCACGTTCGACCCGGTGGGCGACGACCGCTTCACCCGGCCGCCACGATCGTGTGGGCGTTGCGCGGGTTGACGCCCAGCACCCTCCCGACCTTCGTGGCGGTAAGTGATCCCGATGCCTCCAGGCGAAACGTCAGGTCAATCAAGCGCGAGCCCAGCGAATGCCTGACCAGCACGCCGTAAGTGGGGCCGCTATCCCTTTCGGCCAACCGTTGACGTTCGCGCTTCTTGCCCGCGAGCCACCGGCTACGAAACAGACCTTGAAGAGCCAGCCAGGTCTCCCTGTCGATTGCGGCATCACGGTGCAACCGGTAGGCAACCATCGAAGAGCTGACGTTGCGAGACCGGGCAAAGTCGGTGATCGTCCGGGCCCAGGACTCCACATCACCGGCATCTGCCGGGCGTAGCGCCGCGAGCTCGTTGGGCGGCAGCAGGAAGCTGGAGGCCACCCGGTTGCAGTACACCTCCACCGGATCCGGTGGGTCGCCCGCGCTCACCCCGGGCTCGCGAAGCCACAGATGGGCGAGTTCGTGTAGCAACGTGAAGGATCGTGCGCCCGCCGAGTCCTTGGGGTTGACCACGACGAACGGCGCAAAATCGTCCAGTAGTGCGAATCCCCGAAAAACCACCACATCCAGGTCGGTGTGATGGCTCCCCAGATTGCCCAGGAGCAGCACAAAGATGCCGGCGTGCTCGGCGTGCGACCGGAGAAGCCGGAACGCCTCGTCCGGATTGCGGGCGGCCCGGAACTCGGCCGGCTGGAGTCCGAGCGTGTCGCGGATGTCGGCGACCACGCGCGTGACCGGAGTGTCGATGGTCGCGGATCCGAGAAACCGGAGAGGTGCCAGGTCGTCGTCATCGTCCAGCATGGCCGAGCGCAGGAGCCCTTGACGGGCCTGGACATTCCGAACGAGAGCGTCGAGGACTGCCTCGTCCCTTGCGGATCGATCCGTCGAAGGTGCGCGAAAGTCTCTACCCCAGTTCGCCCGCCGAGGGGGCTGCGACAGGTAGAACGCCACGAGTGGCCTGTGGTACTGCTTTGCCATCTTGGACAGCACGGCGCGGGTCGGTGGCCGTTCGCCGTCCTCCATCGCCCTCAGCCGGTCGACCGCCATGGCAGTCTTCGTGTCGGAGATGGCCAGCTTCCTGGCGGCCTCTTCAGGGGTTAGCCCTGCGGTCTCGCGGGCCCACCTGAGGATGTCGGGGTTTACCTGGGGCACTTCGGGTCCCTTTGGGTTCAGTGATCCCTCGAAGATGGGCAGAATCGTGGGAAGGCGCTATGGCGGAATCGGCCAATGTGATATGGAATACCGCCTGATCGCGGCCCGCGCCCCCTTGGGTGGCATGTGGACCGGTCTGTTCCCGTAGGCGTCGCTGATCCTCATGAAGCGCGAGACGAAAGCGTCCGCGTCCTTTCGAGCGGTTGCCGCTGCCAGGTTGACACCGTCCACCAACAGAACGCCGCGGTCCGTTTCCGCACCCCTACGAACCTGCTCC
>JAPOOQ010000320.1 GCA_026713345.1 Gemmatimonadota bacterium
CCGGCGCTGGCGGCCGTAGCCGTAGCGGGTCGCGCGGATCTGCCGGTCGAGGTCCTCGATGAGCGAGGGCGGGGCGGGGGATGGGCCCGGGTGGATGTGACCGTAGCAGATCGCGCCGCTGGCGAGGGTGCCCGCGACGGGGAAGTCGTAGCCGGAGCCCCATAGCGGGCCGACGGTTCGCGCCCGCGAGCCCAGCACGGGTTCACAGCCGTAGCGCAGGTAGTTGCGGCAGATGATCGGCAGGGCGGAGCGGACGGCGCCGGGCAGCGTGGGGAGAATCCGGCGGCGCCAGAACCTTCGGCTCTGCTCTTCGGAAGTCGCCATGAGCAGTTCCGGGCGCACGGGGTGGACCGCGGACCACCAGAACGCCTCGTGGGGGTCGGAGAGGCGGTAGCGGGTGCGGCGGCCCCGCGGGGCGACGTCGACCGGCCGGTCGGCCGAGACGATTCCGATATCCCGCAGCTTCGCCAGGTAGGGACCTGCGGGACCGGAGCCGCCCGGGGTCGGCGCGAGGCGCCGCGACAGCTGTTGCCAGTCTTCCGACCCGGTGGCCACCGCACGCAGAATCGCCGCGTAGCGGTTGACCTTCCCCACCGCGCGCTGCAACAGCGTCATCGGACCGTCGGCAAAGGGTTGGCCTCGGCGCAGGAGGCCCCGCCGGAGCGCCGTGGCGGGACTGCCCCTTCCGCTCGCAATCTCCCATGTCCGCGGGAGGCCGCCCAGGATCGACCAGCCGAGCAGCAGATCCAGGCCCTTCCAGTGGGGCACCGCCGCGGCCAGGTCGTAGTGCGTTCCCACCCCCAGGCGAATGACCCGGGCAGGGGGCGGGCCCGGAGCGGTCTGCACACGGGCCATGGGTCGCCAGAACGGTGAATCGGGTGCGTTCAGCCTCTCGCCCAGTCCGGGGCCCTGGCTCGACAGGAAGAGATGGATCTTCGCGCCGCTGTGGCGCACCACGGTCCATGCCTGCCCGAGCTCCTGCCAGAAGCCGCGGTTCACGGCGGCGAGCGCCCGAGGCTCTTCGATCACGAGGGTCAGCGGGGCCATCTCCGCCAGCGCCGTGAACAGCTCACGCCAGTCGGCCGGCGGCACCGTCCAGGGCGCGTGGGGAGCCAGCCGGACGGCCAGAGCCAGGCGGTTGTCGCGGTCGGTCAGCGCGGGCGGAACGAACACGACCCGGCGCCCGCCCTCCGTCGCCTGAAGGACCAAGGAAAGGGGTGAATGGCCGAGCCTACCCTCGACTGACGCCAGGAGCGGACCGGGGTGTGCCGCCAGCGAACGCAGCCGCTCAATCGTCTCGTAGAATAACATTCCTTAACATACAATATTTTTTCTTATTTTTCCTCTTGACATTGCAGATCAGCCCTCCAAGTTGGAAGCAGCAAACTTGGGAAAGAGTTCCCGACCACCGCAACCTTCGAGAGGCAAGGACACCCCCACAATGACCCAGAGACGCTTCGACTCCGTCAGTGCCGCCAAGACCTGGAGCCGCCGGTCGGAATCCCGGTCCGGCGACCGCGACCTTCTCCCGCGCATCTTCGGAGAGGACACCTTCGGAATGAAGGAGATGCAGGCGCGGCTGCCCGACAACGTCTTCAAGCAGCTCGTCAGGACGATCGAACACGGCGAGGAGCTCGACCCGGGGATCGCCGACACCGTCGCTGCGGCGATGAAGGACTGGGCGCTCTCGCGCGGCGCGACCCACTACACGCACTGGTTCCAGCCGCTCACCGGGAGCACGGCCGAGAAGCACGACTCCTTCCTCAAGGTCGGCCGCGACGGCCGCGCGATCACCGATTTCGGCGGCGACGAACTCGTCCAGGGCGAGCCCGACGCGTCCTCCTTCCCCTCGGGCGGTCTCCGCGCCACCTTCGAGGCCCGCGGCTACACCGCCTGGGATCCGACCTCGCCCGCCTTCATCCTGGGCGGCGAGACCGCCACCTACCTCTGCGTCCCGACCGCGTTTTCCAGCTGGGCCGGCGAGAGCCTCGACGCCAAGATCCCCCTCCTGCGCTCGACGGACGCGCTCGACCGGGTCACCCGCCGCGCGCTCAAGATCTTCGGCGTGGACGCCGGCCGCGTCACCGCCAACCTCGGCCCGGAGCAGGAGTTCTTCCTCCTCGACCGCGAGTTCTACTACCGCCGCCCTGACCTGATGACCTCCGGCCGCACCCTCTTCGGCGCGAAGCCGCCCCGCGGACAGGAACTCGACGACCACTACTTCGGTTCGATCCACGAGCGCGTGCTCGCCTACATCCAGTCCGTCGAGATGGACCTGTACCGCCTGGGCGTCCCGATGAAGACGCGCCACAACGAGGTCGCGCCCGGCCAGTACGAGATGGCGCCCGTCTACGAGAACGCCAACGTCGCGTCGGACCACCAGCAGCTGATGATGCGGATCCTGGAGCGGAACGCGCGCGACTACGGGCTGGTCTGCCTCCTCCACGAGAAGCCCTTCCGGGGGATCAACGGGAGCGGCAAGCACGTGAACTGGTCCTTCGGCACCTCGGACCGGAACCTGCTGGACCCGGGCGACACGCCGCACGACAACCTGATCTTCCTCTTTTTCTGCACGGCGGTGATGAGCGCGGTGGAGAGGCACCAGGACCTGCTGCTGGCCTGCGTGTCGAGCGCGGGGAACGACCACCGCCTCGGCGCCAACGAGGCCCCGCCCTCGATCATCTCGGTGTTCCTGGGCGACCAGCTGCAGGACATCTTCCAGCAGCTCGAGGAGTCCGGGGGCGCGGAGGAGCGCGAGCGAGAGGGGCTGCTCGGCCTGGGCGTCACGGTGCTGCCCGACCTGCCGCGCCACTCCGGCGACCGCAACCGCACGTCGCCCTTCGCGTTTACCGGCAACAAGTTCGAGTTCCGCGCGGTGGGGTCGGCGTCGAGCATCTCGCTGCCGTCCACCGTCCTCAACACGATCGTCGCCGAGGCGATCGACGAGTGGAGCGATGTCCTCGAGGCGGTCGTCGAGTCCGGGGTGTCCCTGGAGACCGCGCTCTGGAAGCTCCTCGCCAACGAGATCCCGTCGTTCAAGCGGATCATCTTCAACGGCGACAACTACGCCCCCGAGTGGGTGGAGGAAGCCGAGCGGCGCGGTCTGCTCAACACCGGAAACACGGTGGAGGCGCTGCCCGCCCTCGCGTCGCACAAGAACGCGGAGCTCTTCCACAAGTACGACGTGATGACGCCGCGGGAGCTGGAGGCGCGGCTGGAGGTCCTCACCGAGCAGTACTTCATCAAGATCAACATCGAGGGCGAGACCGCGGCCCACATGGCGCGCTGCATGATGCTCCCGGCGGCGGTCAACTACCTCAACCAGCTCACCTCGGCGCGCAGCGGAGCGGAGGCGGCCGGGGCCTCGACGCGGGGCCTGGAATCGAACGCGGCCCGGGTTGCCGATCTCATCGACGAACTCACCGAGGCGCTCGACGAACTCGACGCGCAGAACGAGGAGCTCGGCGGCGAAGAGGTGTCGTCCAAGGTGGTCCACATGCGCAACAACGTGATCCCCGCGATGAATGCGGTGCGCGACGTGGCCGACCGGATGGAGAAGGTGATTCCGGACGATCTGTGGCCGGTGCCGAGCTACCGCGACATGCTGTTCGTGAAGTAGCGACGCCGAAGTAGCGAGGAGAC
>JAPOOQ010000321.1 GCA_026713345.1 Gemmatimonadota bacterium
CCCCGGCACCTCACGCTGATCGGAACCTTCAGCATCGGCGTGCCGGGGATCTTCCTGGCCCTTGCGCCCAGCACCGAACTCGTGCGACCGGGCTTCCTGCGGCGGATACTGCGGAACCCATCGCGCCGGCGATGGTGCCGTTCGCGCCCGACCAGCGTTTTCTCCCACCCCTGCCCATCCCCACGGGCCGAACCGCGGCTCGCACCGCCGGCATCGCCTGGGGTGCCGGATCCGCAGCGGCGCTGGCCGGGCTGTGCGCCGTCCTGGTGATCATCGCATGTGCCCGCCGACGCTGGCCGCGCGGCCGCATCGACGGCACCCACGTCTACCTGTCCCGCCGCTTCGGCCCCGCCCTGGTCGGGATCGTGGCGCCGACACCCGTGATCCCCGCTTGGGTGCTGGAGACGGAGCCGGACGCACGGGCCGCCATCCTCCATCATGAGCGGGAACACGCCCGGGCGCGCGACCACCTCGCACTGCTCTACGCCGGGCTCGTCGCGGCGGCCTTCCCTTGGAGCCCGGCGATCTGGTGGATGTGCCGGCGGCTGCGCGCCGCCATCGAGATCGATTGCGACCGGCGTGTCATCACCGGCGGGATCGGCGCCGCCGACTACGGCGCGGTGCTCCTGCATGCGGGATCCCGGTCACAAGGCCGCTGGGGATTCGCCCCGGCGCTGAGCCAACCCAGGAGCCTACTTGAACGGAGGTTGAGAACGATGAGCGAGAAGAGAAAGAAACTGAACGCGGCGCATGGCGCGCTGCTGGCGGCCGCGGCATTGGTCGCGCTGGGCATTGCCTGCGACATGCCCGCGCCGACGGAGCTTGATGAGGCAATCGAAGAAGCGATCGCGGACGGCCCCAACGCCGACGATGCGCTTGCTGGCCTCCGCGCCGCGGGTCCGCAGCCCCTGGTGTTCGTGGACGGGGTCCGAGTCGAGGATCTAGCCGCAGCTATCGCTGGAAGTCGCGTGCAGTCGGCTTCCTCAGGGCTGATCCTGGGCATTCGTGTCATCAAGGGCCCGGAGGCCACCACGGCCTACGGCGAAGAGGCGGCCAACGGCGTCGTCAATGTGTACACGCGAGATGCGCAAGCGGAGTATCTGTACAAATTTACCGGCAGCAATTTATCCATTACGCGTGACCGGGTCGGGTACACAATTTCGTCGTTGACCCAATCCTTCTCACTGACTTCCCCGGATGTTTCCTATAGCGGCATGTCCGCATCGTTCACCACCAACCCGGGCGAGCACCTCCTGTACGAAACGGCCCAGGCCGTCGACTGGCCCGCGAAAGCGCAAGCGGCGCAAGAGACGGGCGAGAACAGCCAGCGAGACGACGCGATTCTGGCGCTGGTAGGCGGCCTGCTGGAGTCGCCGGAAGTCGTGCAGGGGGCCATTCTGTTCTCGAAGACCGGGGACGTTCTGGGCAGAATCTCGGTCATGAAGGATGACGAGGAGTGATTCCCTCTGCGGTGTTCCCGGCGAACCCGGGCACATGGCTCACCGCAGGATTCGTGGCGGTACTTGGGACTGCTGGCCTCCAGGCCCAGCAGGTCACCGAAGTGACCGGCCATGACCGCCACCTCGACGCCGCCTTCGAAGAGGTGTTCCGCGTGGGTGCGCTGGATGGCGAGCCATGGGAGATGCTCGGCACCGTGCGCACCGCCGCCTTCGATGGCCGCGGCAACCTCTACATCTTTGACGGATCGGGCTCTGGCGGCCGCTGGGGGAACGCTCGAATCCTGGTGTTCGACACCTCCGGCGAGTTCGTGCGCGAGTTCGGCAGCACGGGACAGGGACCCGGCGAGTTCGATGTGCCGGTGGCGATGGCCGTCCTGCGGGACGGCACATCCGTGGTGAGCGATATTGGCCACAGAGCGTTCCAGCTCTTCGACGGAGCCGGCGAGTTCGTCCGCGCGGTGCGGGTCGGAGTGGCAGAGCTTCCGATCCTCTATGGCAGCGCCATGCACGCCGACCCGCGCGGTGCGGGGGTGTATGCCCAACCGTCACGCACCGTTCCCACCGCCGGACCTGCGCCGCCGGACTCGAGACCGGTCCTGCGACTGGATCTCGGGAGCGAGAACATGACTGCCGACACGGTAGCGAAGGGGTGGTTGCCGCCGCCTCCCGAAACCGCCGACGGAGAGGTGGAGGGCGTGGTCGTTCAGGGCCGGCGCGTCACCTATGCGGAGCTGGGCATGGGCCAGACGACGGTTTTCGAGCCGGAGGTTCTGGCGGCTGTTCTCCCCGATGGCCGGGTCGTTTTCTCGGACTCGTCGGCCTACGCGCTCAAGGCGACCGGCGACGGTGACCCTGAGGTGGCACGCGTCATTACACGACCGCTCGATCCCGAGACCGTGACACCCGCCATCGAGAGGGCCGAGATGGACCGCCGGGACTCCGTGCGGGTGGCTCTTGGCGCTCCCGCCGCGGGCCAGAGAATACTCCAATTCCCGGGTAGCGACGGAACTCCAGAGACCGTAACGGTCGACACGCCCGCGCCCGCGTTCTATCCCGAACTCGCGATTCTTCACGCGCTTGCCACCACATGGGACGGACACATCTGGGTTCAGCGCCGCGGCCCCTATCCGGAAACGGACGGTCCCATCGATGTGCTCACCGCCGACGGCGACTACATCGGCACCTTCCCCGCAGGCACGCCGGGTATGCCGGCCGCCTTTGGCCCCGAGGGTCTCGTCGCATTCATCGAACTCGACGAGCTGGACGTCGCGACGGTGGTCGTGCGGAGACTTCCGGCGACACTTCGCTAACCGCAATGTCCGATCGGTTGTTGCTGCACATCCGGCCCATCGTCGCAATGGCCCTCGCCACCATCGCGCTCAACGCCAGCGAAGCGGCCTCACAGCTCATCGCCGATGCCGAACCGATGGAGGCGTGCGAGGTCCTCCGGCTCGGTGACGGAATTGACGTTCCCGAGTGGCTCGCTTTCGTTCGCGCTCCAGATCTGATGCTGGATGCGACCGGTCGAGTCTACGTACGAGGGGGCCAGGACGCGGCCATCGCCGTACTCGACGCGGATGGCAGCTTCGTGCGGACCATCGGTGGCCAGGGCGAGGGACCAGGCGAGTTCGTCGCCATCGGCGCCATGGGTTTCGTGGGTGACACGTTGTGGCTGCAGAACTGGCCGATGCTCCACACCTCATTCTTCGACTCAACGGGGGCGCATCTCAAGACCGAGGCAGACCACGGCCGACCAAGCGCCGGCCCTGGCATGTGGAGAACATCGCTTCCACTCGCCGGGGGACGCGGATTCTACATTCCCGCCGCCGGAAACCACGGCGAATCACGGGTGCTCTTGCCGATGACGGTCGGGAGCCGCACGGATGAGCCACGCGACACACTGGCTTCCAGGTTCGACGTCACCAACATGTCGATCGCCGGTGTGGGCGTATTCAACTACAGTGCAACCGTCACCCCGCCGATCTACCGCATCCATCCCGGGGGCAACGGCGTCGCAATCGCCGACTGGGCGCCCGACCGGCCGGAGGTCGTCACCGTCCGGCACTTCGACGGAGATGGCCGCCTGACGCGCGAGAGCGCCATCGGGGCTGAACTGCGCCCGATTCCGCCCCAAGTGAAGAGGGACTTCATCGAGGAGGGAATGAAGAAGGCTGAGGGCCCGTACGAATCCGCTCGTCAACGCGGTGAGCCAGTTCCCGGAAGCCTCAGGGCTGCGGTCGAGGAGGGATTGCTGCTGCCCGACTACTACGCGCCCGTCCAAAGCATGCTGTTGACGCGCAGGGGGGGTCTTTGGCTGCGCGAAACGACCACGACGGACGTCCATGACGGACAGTGGGTCGCCCTTGGTCCCGATGGCGAGGCGGTGTTCCGCGTGTCGGTTCCCGAAGGAGTCGACTTCAGGGCCATCGACGGAGACAGAGTCTGGGCCACGAGTACCAACGAACTCGACGTGCCGTTCATCCTGCTATATGAACTGGCCCGGCCGGGCGCATGCGGGTCCCAGGACCCGTGAAGACGTTTCAGCTGAAACGTTTCAGGAGGTTTTGGGCGGAAACGTGAGAACGCTTCGCTGGGTGACGACCTGGGCCAGGGCCGCGCCGGGCAAGCCGACCCGCGGCGTGATCACGGAAGACGTCCGGATCGGAAGCGGTGAGGAGGCCATCCGCGCGCGGCGCCATCGACCGGCGGTGGGGCGATCGCCGCGGCCTGGGTGGGTGATCCTCCACGGCGCGACCATCCCGGGGCCCGACCACCTGGCCATTGCACGCCTGGCGGTGGCGCTGGCCCGGGCCGGCGCCGATGTCCTGGTGCCCGAGGTGCGCGAGTGGCGCCAGCTGCGGCTGGATCCGGCCCCGGCTCTAAAGGCGCTGCGGCTGGCAATCGAACACATGGACGCCGATCCCGGCGTCCGTTCCGGCGGCGTCGTCCTGGTGGGAACGTCCTTCGGCTGTCCGCAGGCGCTGATCGCCGCGGCGGACCCGGTCCTGGCCGGCCGCGTCCGGGGCGTGCTGGGGTTCGGCACCTACCACAGTCTTGCGGACACCGTTCGCTTCGGACTTACCGGGCAGTTCGAATGGCGCGGGCGGACCGAGTACCTCCGCCCCGATCCGTACGGGCGCTGGGTGGTGGCGTCGAACTATCTGCACCGGATTCCCGGATACGAGGAGGCTGAGGATGTCTCGCGCGCACTGGGGCAGCTCGCGACGCTGGCGGGACAGCACGGGATCATGTCGTGGGAGCCGAGCAGCGATCCGTTCAAGGAACGCGTCATGGCCTCGGTGTCACCGGGCAACCGCAGGCTTTTCCGTCTCTTCGCCCCGGTGGCGGACCGCGAGCCGGACCCGGCTGTTGCGCGCGAGCTCATCCCCCTCCTCGCCGAGGCCGGCCGTGCCACGCATCCAGGGCTGGAGTTGCCTGACTCCCTGCCCTCCAGCGTGCTTCCCCCCGTCCGCCTGATCCACGGCCGCCACGACCACCTCATCCCCTTCACCGAGACCCTCGCGCTGGAACGCTTCCTCCGGAAACGCGCCGTTGTGACTGCCACCGTCACCGATCTCTTCGCTCACTCCAAGGGGTCGGGGAGGCGGGTGGTGCGGGTGGGCGAGGCGGCGCGGTTCGTCGGCGCGATCAGGGGGGCGTTGGCGCTGGACGGCGCATCAGGCTGGCAGCGTCACGCGGGGCCAGCTCGGCGCGCGCACCAATAGGCGCGGCAAAACACCTTCCATTTACTCAATATCTTGAGTACAATTACTCATTATACTGAGCATTCCGTCATACATCCGTCCCCAGGCGACCGAGCTGCGCCAACGGCTGGAAGAGCCGCGCCGGTTCATCCAGATCGTTACCGGGGCCAGGCAGGTGGGCAAGACCACTCTGGTCAACCAGGTCGCGGAGCGGGTGGGTCTGCAGTTTCGCTACGGGAGTGCGGACGAGCCCACGCTGCGCGGACCCGGGTGGATCGCCCAGCAGTGGGACATCGCTCGGATGGAGGCGGACCGAGCCGGAGCCGGGGGCGCCCTCCTGATCCTCGACGAAGTCCGGAAGGCTTCCGGTTGGGCGGAGTCGGTCAAGCGACTCTGGGACGAAGACACGCTCGCAGGCCGCGAGCTCAAGGTCGTCCTTTCGGGATCCGCCCAGCTCCTGTTCGGTAGAGGACTGACGGAGAGCCTGGCCGGACGGTTCGAGATCGTGCATCTGCCGCATTGGAGTTACCAGGAGATGCGCTCCGTCTTTGGCTGGTCTCCGGAGCAGCACCTGTTCTACGGGGCGTACCCGGGTTCAGCGCCGCTGGTCGAACAGCCTGACCGCTGGTCCCGCTACATCCGCGACTCGCTGATCGAGACCACCATCTCGCGCGATGTCCTGCTCCTTTCCCGGGTGGACAAGCCCGTGCTGCTGCGCCGTCTCTTCGAGCTGGCGTGCGACTATTCGGGCCAGATCCTGTCCTACACGAAGATGCTCGGCCAGCTGCAGGAAGCCGGCAACACCACGACCCTCGCCCACTACCTGGACCTGCTCTCCGCGGCGGGCATGGTGACGGGACTGCAGAAGTACTCGGGGGGAACACTGAAGAGGCGTGCATCCAGCCCGAAACTCCAGGTCTTCAACACGGCTCTGATGGCCGCCCTGTCCGGCCTGACTCTGGAGCAGGCGCGCGAGGACCGCACATTCTGGGGCCGACTGGTCGAATCAGCGGTGGGGGCACACCTCGTGAACGCAGCCGCGGCAGGCGTGTGCGAGGTCTTCTACTGGCGCGGACGCAGCCGCGAGGTGGATTTCGTCGTGCGTGCCGGACGTCAGCTTACCGCGATAGAGGTCAAGAGCGGACGGGCGCGCTCTACGCTGCCGGGAATGGTCGCTTTCACGAGGATGTACGATCCGGATCGTACTCTGCTGGTGGGCGCCGACGGGGTTTCGGTGGAGGACTTCCTGTCCGTGCCGGTGGAGTACTGGGTGGGGCCCTGAGCGTTGGAAGCTTGATGCCCTCCGCACCCCGACCACAGTTTCAGTTTCCCGGATCATGCTCCCCTTCAGCTACGGAATCCCCATGACCAGCCGACACCGCCACTTCTTCTACAGCCTTGTCGCGGCCGCGCTCCTCCCCGCCCCCCTCTCCGCCCAGCCCACCACGGCCCAGCTCGACGCCCTGCGCCCCCGCAATATCGGCCCGGCGGTGATGAGCGGCAGGATCGTGGACCTGGCCGTCGCGGAGTCGGACCCGATCAAGTTCTACGTCGCGTCCTCGACCGGGGGTGTCTTCAAGACGGGCGACAACGGCATCACGCTGACCGCCGTCTTCGAGAACGAGGGCACCCACTCGGTCGGGGCCATTGCGCTCCACCAGCGCGACACGGCGATCGTCTGGGTCGGGACCGGGGAGCGCGCGAACCGGCAGAGTTCGTCGTGGGGGGACGGCGTCTACAAGAGCACCGACGGCGGCACAACCTGGACCAACATGGGGCTGCGCGACAGCCGCCACATCGGGCGGATCGCGCTGCATCCCGACGACACGGATCTGGTCTACGTCGCCGCGATGGGCCACCTGTGGGGGCCAAATGAGGAGCGGGGGCTGTACCGCAGCCGGGACGGGGGCACGACCTGGCAGCCCATCCTGCAGATCGACGAGCACACGGGAGCGGTGGACGTCGCGCTCGATCCGTCGGACCCGAACATCGTCTACGCGGCGACCTATCAGCGGGAGCGGCGTCCGTGGGGGTTCCACGGCGGGGGCCCCGGGAGCGCGCTGTACCGCAGCATGGACGGGGGCGACAGCTGGGAGCGGCTCAGCGGGCCGGGAGCCACGACCGGAGCCGGCGTCACCCGCGGCCTCCCCGAAGGCGACATCGGCCGGATCGGCATCTCGATCTACCGGAGCGACCCGCGGATCGTCTACGTCAGCGTTGAGCAGGGGTATCGCTACAATGCGTCGACCGCGTACACCGAACGCCGGGCCGGGATCTACCGGTCCGACGACCGCGGCGAGAGCTGGGAGCTGATGAGCGACTGGAATCCCCGCCCCATGTACGCGAGCCAGATCCTGGTCGATCCTAGCGACGACCAGCGGATCTACATGATGAACAGCTACTCCTTCTCGGACGACGGGGGGCGGACGTCCCCCCCCCCGCCGCAGAGCTTGCACGGCGACGACCGGATGGTCTGGGTCAACCCCGGCGACTCCCGCCATGTGATGAAGGCGGACGACGGCGGCCTCGGCATCTCCTACGACCGGGGGCTGAACTGGCTCTACATCTCCGACCTGCCGGTGAGCCAGTACTACCGCGTGTCGGTGGACATGGCGCGGCCGTACAACGTCTACGGCGGGCTGCAGGACAACGGCTCCTGGATGGGGCCGAGCGAGACGTACCGGCAGAGCGGGATCCTCAACAGCGACTGGACGCGGCTCGGCGGCGGCGACGGTTTCATCAACCTGGTGGACACGACAAGCAACCAGATCGTCTACACCGAGTCCCAGTACCTGGGCCTGTCGCGCGTCAACTTGCGCACGGGCGAGCGCACCTCCATCCGCCCCGGCGACCCGATCGGGCACATCGGCGGGCGGCGCAACTGGGAGACCTGGCGGGAGGTCGGCACCTTCGACGCGCAGCGGCTCGGCAATGCGATGGCGCCAGCCAACTGGGACGGCCCGTTCATCATCTCGCCGCACGACGCGTCGGCGCTGTACGCGGGCACGAACATCCTGTGGAAGACCACCGACCGGGGCGATTCGTGGCAGGAGCTGGGCGACCTGACCACCGGCACCGACCGGCGCACGCTGCCGATCATGGGGCAGATGCCGCACGATGACACCCCTTCGCTGGATGACGGGATCCCATACTGGCCGACGATTTCGACGGTGTCGGAGAGTCCGCTGAAGCAGGGGCTGCTGTACGTGGGGACCGATGACGGGCGGTTTCATGTGTCGAGTGACGGGGGCGCGACGTGGACGGACGTGTCGGCACGTGACGCGACGGATTCGGATGTCCCCACCGGCTTCCCGGGCCTTCCTCCCGGCGCGTGGGTCAGCGGCATCGAGCCCTCCCGCTACGACGAAGCCCGCGTGTACGCGGTCTGGAACAACTACCGCAACGACGACTACGCGAACTACCTGTACAGGTCGGACGACTACGGGGTCACCTGGACCTCGATCACCGGCGACCTGCCCGCCGAACGCGTCCTGCGGACCGTGCGGGAGGACCTGCGCAACGAATCCGTCCTCTTCCTGGGTGCCGAGATCGGTCTCTTCTACACGATGGACGGCGGCGGACACTGGACCGAGCTGCGCGGCGGGATGCCCACGGCCGCCTTCAACGACCTGGTCATCCACCCGCGCGAAAACGACCTCGTGCTGGGGACGCACGGGCGCGGCGTGTGGATCCTCGACCAGATCAACGCGCTCCAGGAGCTAACCCCGGAGGTGATGGCGAGCGCGGCGCACCTCTTCACCGTCGGGCCGGCGACGCAGATCCGCCGCGCGGGGCGGCAGGCGCACACCGGCGACCTCTTCTACCGCGGCGAGAACCCCCCGAACGGCGCGATCCTCGACTATTGGCTCGGGGAGGAGGCCGAGCCAGGGGCGGTGTCGGTCGTGATCGAGGACGGGATCGGCAGCCGCGTGGCCACGGTGGAGGGGACGGGGCGGGCGGGGATGAACCGGGTCGTGTGGGATCTGCGGCACCGG